>DATLVT010000924.1:0-2766 GCA_035577105.1 Polyangia bacterium | reverse complement strand
GGCGTTGCGGGTCGGATTCCGATGACTCGCTTGTATGGCTTAACGATTTCCCCGATGGCTGTGTCCGTCCGCCGAGCGCAGACGACGGCTGGCCGAATCTGGCGCACCGCCTGGGTCGCAGTGAATGCTCGCCGCGGCCCTGACCGGGGCGTAGCCGCCGTTCGCTCGATCCCGGTCGGAATCAGCCGGCCTACTAGGCACCGTGACCGTGGCGGGTTCCTCGATGGCTGCCAGCGCTGCGCAGGCGAGGTAGGCTGAGGCTCCTCCCCGCGGAGGTATGCGGTCTCGATCAGGAAATACCGGGAGCGGGCCGTGGCAGGCTCATCATTTACCATGCAGGCAAGGTGTCGCTGTGGACGGCGACAAAAAAGGCAATACGGAGGTGGGCGCAGAAAGAATCGAACTTTCAACAAACGGATTAAGAGTCCGCTGCTCTACCAATTGAGCTATGCGCCCGTTATTTAGTTTTCAGACGATCGAACCGACCCCGAACCGAAACTACTATCGCCCGTGCGCCCGAGGTGAGTCGAACACCTAACCCCCGGCTTCGAAGGCCGGTGCTCTATCCAGTTGAGCTACGGGCGCTCATCAATTCAATGGCCTTTTCGCGGCGGGATGATGCGAAGAGAGGTCCCGCCTGTCAAGGGAAACGTCGCTGTCGCTGCGGGTAGCCGTGCGCGCAGGCTCATCGCTTCGGCGCGGCCGGCACCGGCGACGGCGCGGCCGGCTTGGGCCGCCGGGGAATGAACGTGGGGCGCAGCTGCTCCATGATCTTTTCCTTGGCCAGCGCCGGATTGCTGCGCATGTCCACGCCCGCCACGCTGGCCAGGGTCGCGTTCAGCAGGTGCAGCCGGCTGCGGGCCGCCTCCCCGCACGCGGGCAGGGCCGGGGCCGGGCGCTCGCACAGCGCCAGCGCGCGCTTGGCCGCCTCGAACGCCGGCGCCGATTCAAAGCGATCGGCGAAGGCCACAGCGCGGATGTGGTGCAGGCGGTAATCGTCCTGGTGCAGCGGCAGCACGGCGCCCACGGTGGCCAGCGCCCAGTCGGGGCGATGACCATCCAGATAGATGTCAGCCAGCTCGATGGCCTCTGGTAAAGGATCATCTTTGCCTAACATCGCCGCCTGCAGCTCGGCGACGCGCTCGCGTCTCTCTGTCGGCAAGCGTAGGGCCGCCTTCACCGTCACGTCGGGGCGGGGCATCAGCAGCACCGCGGCCAGCAGGGCGATGACGATCAGATCCAGAATGCGGGTGACGCGCACGTGTGACCATTTGTACCGCATGGACGCGCGCCGGGCGAGGTTCCTGCCCGCGTCCCTGGAGCAGCGCGCCGGCCCGGGTCGAAAAACCACGCGACGGGGCAAAAATCCCCGCCCGCCGAAAGCGTCAACGGCCGGTGAATCGATGAAACAAAGGTGAAACAGAATGGCACCACCTGTGCTTAGATACGCCGCGAGCTTGCCGAAATGGGGCGGTATGCAACAACACCGCTCCGTCCCTGATCCAAGCCTGATTCCCGCGCGCCTGCGACGAGAACGCACGATCGACGAAGGAGGAGCCTGATGACCGTCTTGAAGATGCTGGCCGATGCATTCCACGAGGGTGGCTGGGGGATGTGGCCGATTCTCTTCCTGCTCATGATCACCATGTCGATCTTGATCGAGCGCGCTGTCTATCTGCGCCGCGCCGTCATCGACAAAGAAAAGCTGCTGACGCTTCTGCGCTCGCAGATCTCGGCCGGCAACATCCAGGGCGCCATCAAGGTCTGCTCGGGCAACTCGACGCCGCTGACCCGCATCGTGCAGGCGGGCCTCATGCGCGCCAACCGGTCGAACGAAGAGATCGACTCGGCCATGGAAGAGTCTTCGCTGCGCGAGGTTCCCATGCTGGAAAAGCGCACCGGCTACCTGGCCATGCTGGGCAACCTGGCCACGCTGGCCGGCCTCCTCGGCACCATCACCGGCCTCATCAAATCGTTCGCCGGCGTCGCCGGCGTCGACCCCTCGCAGAAGGCCACCCTGCTGTCCAAGGGCATCTCCGAGGCGATGAACTGCACCGCCTTCGGCCTCACCACCGGCATCATCGGCCTGGCGGCCTTCGCCTGGCTGAACGGCAAGACCCAGAACGCCCTCGACGACATCGCCGAGGTGAAGAAGAACGTTTCCAACCTGCTGTTCCAGGCCAAGGCGGCGCTCCGCGGATAACGCGGGCTTTTTCAAAAACTTTCCACGACGACAATCCAGACAAGGAGAATCACCGCATGTTCCTACTTGATGCTTTCGAAAAGGGTGGCTGGGGTATGTACCCGATCGCCATCTTGGCCGTCATCACCATCCTCATTGCCGTGGACCGGTTCATGTACGTGTCGAAGGCGCAGATCGATGTCGATCGCCTGATGGGGATCCTGAAGTCGCAGATCGTTTCGGGGAACATCCAGGGCGCGCTGAACACCTGCCTGGCCCAGCCCAAGCCGGCCACGCGCATCATCGCCGCCGGCCTGCGCAAGGCTGGCAGCAGCGAGCATGACGTGCAGCAGGCCATGGACGAAGAGGCCCTGCGCGAACTCCCCCGCCTGGAAAAGCGCACCGGCTACCTGGCCATGCTGGGCAACCTGGCCACGCTGGCCGGCCTCCTTGGCACCATCACCGGCCTCATCAAGTCGTTCGCCGGTGTCGCCGGCGTCGACCCGTCGTCGAAGGCCACCATGCTTTCGAAGGGCATCTCGGAGGCGATGAACTGCACCGCCTTCGGCCTCACCACCGGCATC
>DATLVT010000923.1:0-4894 GCA_035577105.1 Polyangia bacterium | reverse complement strand
CGAAGTCGATCTCGTAATACTCCCCCGTCGCCTGGGCCGTTCCCGTCGACCATCGCGTGGACAGCAGCCCATCGATGGCATTGACGGGCGGATTGTTCCCGGCCGAGTTGGACGCGGACGTCTTCCAGTTCAGCGGATCGCACGAGCCAATCGGTCCGTTCGGCGGGAACGCTCCGTCGTCCGGCATCTGTTCCACCGGCGCATCGGCGGGCGGGGCGTCCTCGGTGCCGGCCGTATCGGCCGCGACGTCGGGAGCGCCGCCGTCGTCCGCGCCGCCGTCAGCGGGACTGCCGCCCGCGCCACCCGAACCGCCCGAACCCGCATCGGTGCCGACCGCCCCGCCGGTGCCGGCGATCAGGCCGCCGCTGCCCGAGGCGCCCCCCGTCGAGGCGCCCCCGCTGCCGCCCGAGCCCGTCGCTGTCGGCGAGCCGCCGGCGCCACCACTGGCGCCGCCGTCCTTGGGCACGGCGGGCGTGCTCTCCGACGCGCATCCGGACGCCAGCGCCAGCGCGCCCAGCAACACCACGGTCCCGACAAGCTGCAATTTCATATCGTCTGAGTGGCCGCAGGGGGCTGCTTCCGTGTAGGCGGCGAACCCCTAGGGGTTTACCCTTGACCAGGGCGGGTCCGCACCCACTCCGGCAGCGTCAAGGCGCGGATGCCAAAGCGTTTCTCCTGGCCGGCGATGTCCGCGGAGTACCCGGTGGATTCGAACCACTCGTTCATCTTTGCGACGTCCTCGCTGTTCTTGCGGACGACCTCGATGGGGATCTGTTGATAGACCAGGGGCTTGCCGAACAGCTGGCTCAGGGCGGCCGCCGCCTCGGTCATCGTCACGGCGTCGCCGGCGATGTCGAAGGCGACGTTGGCCAGCGTGTCGGCGTCGGCGAGGGCCTTGGCGCCGAACTTGCCGATGTCGTCGACGGCGATCATCTGCAGCTTGGTGTTCGGGCCAAGGCCCATGGCCAGCTTGTCGCCCTGAAGCGACCACGGCGACAGCAGGTTCTCCATGAAGAACACGGGGCGTACGATGGCGTACGAGGGAAAGCCCAGCGCCTTGATCGTCTCCTCGACGCGGAACTTGTTGTCAAAGTGCGGGATGCCCGTGCCCTTGTCCGCCGAGCCCACCGACGCATAGACAAATCGCTGCACGCCCGCCTCGCGCGCCAGCTTGGCGAAGCGCTTTCCCTGCTGCTCTTCCTTCTCGACGCCGGCCTCCCACGTGTTCTGCACGGCGTAGACACCCCAGGCCCCGGCCAGGGCGCGCGCAACCGACGCGGCGTCGTCCAGATCGCCCGCCACCACCTCGGCCCCCAGCGCCGCCAGCGCCCTGGCCGCCTCGCCCTGTGGCTTGCGCGTCATCGCCCGCAGCTTGAACCCGCCTCGCTTCGCCAGGTGGCGCAACGTCGCGCCACCCTGATGTCCGGTCGCGCCCGTGATGAGAACCAGCTTGTCGGCCATTGTGATGTTCCTCCTGTGGAATGCAGCAGATAAAAAGATCCTGGCCGTATCTACTTCACGAGCTGTCTGCTGGCGACGTCTTCCAGTCGTTGCTGCGAGCGATACGAGCTGAAGATCCCGATGTTGAATCCGGTACGCAGGTTGGTGCCGATCCGGTCGACGTCGCTGCTGGCCGACGTTTGACCACGCAGGCGCTGCAGCAACACCTGCTCGGCGCCTGCAAAGTCCGGCTCGCCGCCGCCGGGCGGCGCCGGCACGAAGCCGAACACCATGATGGTGCGACTGCGATGGGCGCCCAGCTCCAGCGTGTCGGTCACACGCACGTTCTGCAGCGGCAGATCCGCCGCCAGCGACCGCCCGCGTGCGATCCCCGCCGGCAGCGGCGACGCCGGCCGCGCCAGCACAAAAGAGATGAGCAGGCTGACCGCCAGCAGCGTCGCCGCGCCAATCACGATGATGCGATCGCGCCCGTCGTTCTTCAGCGCGTTCGTCCGCACCGGATCGGGCATCCCGCCGCGAATCACGATGCTCCCCACCAGCAGATCGTGCAGCCCGCGCTTCAGCGGATGGAAAGGCACCACCACCACGCACCCCAGAAACAAGACGAGCGACAGCGTGCCCGTAACGATCTGCACCCATTCGATGTGCAGGAAAGGCAACAGGGTCACGGCGGCCAGCGCGATGCTGTTCTGGTACACCATGAAACTGACCGCCGCGTACCGGATCAGCGATCGATCGACCGACAGCAACGAGCCATCCAGCCTGACTACCTGCAGCCCCAGCAGCCGCTTGCCCAGCGTGCGACCGCCGCCCAGACGACTCTGCAGGACACCGGCGTAAAGCAGGCTGAGGGCCAGTCCGATGAACACGCCGTCCTCGCCCAGGCGCAAGAACAGCGCGCGCAGCGGCAGCGACAGCAGCCAGCCGACCGCTCCCAGAAAAGTAGCATCCAGCAGATCGGCCAGGACCCGGATCCAGAAACCGGCGATGCGCCCGTAGGCGACCACAGGCGGCGGCGCGTCTTCCATCAGAAACGGCCCAGCAGCAGCACGCCGCCGCCATGACCGTCGGTCCACGCCGTGCTGATCAACGAGCCGCCACCAGCCGTGGCCGCCGCCGCACGATCGCCCTTGCCTCCGTCGGGCGTCGACATCAGCAAATAACCGCCCACAACCACCGCCACCACGCCGACGCCCGCCCCCACCAGAGCCAGGTTGCGGTGCAAGGTGGTGCTGTCGACGCGATCCTGGGCGTCGGACTTGAAGACGTCGCAACCGCGAGCGGTGTACTCCGGCCGCATCGCATAGCAAAGGCTGTTCACGTCGCGTTCGTTGGCCAGCACGGTGTCGAGGTCGGTGTGCGCCGACGACACGTCCTTCTGGGTGAATCCCGCGTAAACGCCGCCTGCCACAGCCAGCACCGCTCCGGCGCCGGCCAGCGACCAGCCAAATACCCTCCTGAAACGCGCGCTCTCCTGGTTCTGGACGCGCGTCTCTGGCGTCGGCGACAGCGCGGCCGAAAGGGGCGTATCCCCCTGGGCCACCACGTCGACAGTCTGCTCGAACGGTTCGAAGCCGCCGCGCTGCACCCGCACCGTGTGTGGTCCGCTGACCAGCACCACGGCGCCGCCGATCATCTCGCGCGGCTGTCCGTCGACAAGGACCTCGACCCCGGGCTCGACGCCGGTCACCCGCAATCGACCTTTGACCGCCGCCGGCGCCGCCGGATCTTCGTCCATCCGGAACGCCAGCTCGCCACGCGCCCCTTCATCCAGACTCACCGTCTGCGTCGACGACCGGTAACCGGGGCGGCGCAGCTCGACCTTGACCAGGCCAGGTGCCACGGCGACGCTGGCTGGCAGAGGGGTCACGCCCGCGCGCTTGTCGTTCACCATCACCTCGGCGCCCGGCAACGCCGCCCGCACCACCAGCTGGGCCATGCGCTTCTCCGTCGGTGTCAGGTTCAACACCACCGTCTCCGTCACCTGTCCCGGCAGCGTCAGCTCCTTGCGCGTCGGCAAGAACCCGGGCGCCACCGCGGCGACGACGTGCGCGCCGATGGCCACCCGGATCGGTTTCTGCAGCGGTGTCCGTCCCGCCTCGATGCCGTCCACCTCGATGGTGGCGGGACTGTCAGTCACCACCATCAACTGGGCGATGCGCGTCGCCTGCTCGGCCCGCACGCGCTCCGCCTTCTTGCGCTGCTCGCTGCTGGGGGCGACCGCGCCCGACGCCAGAAATGTCTGCAGCGCGTCGGTCGCCTCGATGGGCCGGTTCATGGCCGCGTAAACGAGGCCCATGTTGTAAAGGACCAGCGGATTGGGGATCAGCTCGTAGGCACGCTTGAACTCGGCCAGCGCCCCGGCGTTCTCCCCTTTTTCGAACAGTCGCACGCCGCGATCGAACCGCTCCCGCGCCTCGGCCTTGGTGGCGGGCGACGCCGCGGCCCCGGCGGGGGGTGACGCGCCCGGAGCGTCGGCAGCGCGCGCCGGGACCGCCCTTGCCGCCAACAACACCGCCAGCACCCCGCCCCCAACGACGAAGCGAATGTTCATTCCTGACCTCGATAATCCAGCAATGTGCGCCGAGGCTACTGGAAGGAATTGTCCCTGACCAGCCCCGGGGGAACATCCACCGGGCTTGAGCGTTGAGTACTTTAGTTAGTTCATGATATGCAACGTTCGTTACCTTTTTGGAGGTTGGGGGAATTCCATGAAGAATCTTACGTACTGGGCCTTAATTGCTATTTGCGGGATCGTTGGGTTTCAGGGGTGTGGAAGCTCCGGTGGCAAGGCCCCGGTCGCGCTGACCCCCCGCTGCATCCTTCCCAGCGACTGCAGCGGCCATCTGGTCTGCATCGATCGATACTGCGTCAACGAGTGCGCCGAATCGAAAGACTGCACCGGTGGCGCCCGGTGCATCGCGGTGGAAGGCGGCGGCAACTCGTGCCAGCCCCCGGAGAAGAAGCTGTGCACGCTGAACAGCGATTGCAGCGCCGGCCTGGTTTGCGGCGTCGACCAGCAGTGCCGCAATCAATGCCACACCGACGTCGACTGCCCCAAGAATCAGAGATGCACGGCCAGCTCCCTGCTGTGCGCTGATCCCAAGACCGACACCAACTATGATCCCACGACCAACGAGTTCAAACCGACGGCCGGCGGCACGGGCGGCACCGTCGCTGACGGCGGCGGCACCGGCGGCACCCCGGTCGATGGCTCATCCAGTGACGGTCCGGCGCCCACGGAAGGCGGCGGAACGGACGCCGGTCCCGGCATTGACGCCATGGGCACCGTGCTTGACGGCGTGACCGTCGCCCCCAGCAAGTCGGTGCGGCCGGGCCAGGGCAACATCATCATCACCATCACCCAGACGGCGGGCGGTCTTTCCAATCCGACCACGTTCGATCTGGGCGGCCTCACCGTCCACGCCGACGC
>DATLVT010000922.1:0-2137 GCA_035577105.1 Polyangia bacterium | reverse complement strand
AGGTGGCCACGTGAAAGCCGGTCTCGGAGGTGATGAGGGGCGTTCGCTGGCCGACGCGGGTCAGGCGCTGGACTTCGCGGCCGACTTCGATCGGAAATGGATCGTCGATGGCCTGCCAGTCGCGGCTGAAGTGAACCTTTCGCTCTTTCCACGCCGGGTCGGAGGCAATCGCCTCGAAGTCTTCCAGGGAATGGCGTCTCTCCTTTTGTAGATAGTCGTCCAGGGCGCGGGCCGTGGCGGCGGCCCTGGCCCGCGGTTCGGGTTTCATGCGCGGGCCGGTGTAGACGTTCAAGAGCGCCACCTCGACCAGGCGGGGGTGGACGAAGACCTTCTGCGCGCGATCATAGACCTCGCGCAGGGCGCTGTCGGGGACGTCCGCCTTGGTCAGGTGCGGCTCCAGCTCGCGCTCGATGAGACGCTGCACCAGCATCGCCGCTTGCGCCTGATGAACATCGGGATCAGTCGGCGGAACGACGCGCGCCGCCGCCAGGGCCAGCAGCTCGAAGTGAACGAGATCGTCCAGCGCCGCTCGTTCGGTCTTTCCCGTGAGACGCATCTGGGCGGCCACCTGCGAGCGCCGAATTTCGACGTCGCCGACCCTGGCCAGCGCGGGATCGCTGGCCGCCTGAGAGGCGCCGCCCATCGGAGCAGACGTCGAGCCAGAAGGCGGGCGGGCCGGCGTGCAAGAGAGCAGCACAGCGGCGGCCAGGAAGGGGAGGCGGACACGGGCCATCGCCGTCGATCTTATGTGGTAGGTTGCCGCCGATGCCAGAAAGTTTGCGGCGGCTGGTGGTGGCCATCGACGGTCCGGCGGGCGCCGGCAAGTCCACGACGGCGCGATTGCTGGCGCAGCGGTTGGGCTATGAGCTGGTGGACACCGGCGCCATTTACCGGACGCTGGCCTTGCTGGCGAAGCAGCGCGGGATCTCCTGGAGCGACGGCCCGGCGGTGGCGGCGCTGGCCGTCGGGCTGGGCATCAGCTTTCACCTGCAGGGCGAGCAAAACCGGACGCTGCTCGACAGCGTGGACATCTCCAGCGAGATTCGTACGCCGGAGATCTCCGACGGAGCATCGCGCGTCTCCGCCCTGCCCGAGGTGCGGGCCGCGCTGCTGGATCTGCAGCGCCGTCTGGGCGCGGCGGGTGGCGTCGTGGTGGAGGGGCGAGACATCGGGACGGTGGTCTTCCCGGACGCGGCGGCGAAGTTCTTCTTGACGGCCAGCGCCGAGGAGCGCGCCCGCCGTCGGGTCAGCGAGCTGCGGGCCGCCGGTCGCACGGTCGATGAGGCGCAGACCAAGGCGGACATGGCGGCGCGCGATCAGCGGGACAGCAGCCGGGCCACGGCACCGCTGCGCAAGGCCGACGACGCCCTGGAGATCGATTCCAGCGCCATGGCCATCGACGAGGTCGTTTCCCGTATGGCCGACGTGGTCTGGCAGCGAAGTCGCTGATTTCAACGGTCAGCGCTGCGCAATGCACTTGACACGAGAGGCCCGGCGCGCAAAATCGCGCGGTTCAATTTATCAGAAGGTTCTGGCGGCTTAGCTCAGCTGGTTAGAGCAGGCGTTTCATACGCGCCGGGTCCGGGGTTCGAGTCCCTGAGCCGCCACTACGGGGTGGGAGGGGCCTGCTGGCCCCTCCCACCGGCCCACCCCACACGCGACAAGAGCCGCAGGCGGATCCTGTCTGGCAGGCGCGGTCTCCGGCGGGCAAAGCCCGCCTGCGATCCGCTCGGAAAGTGTTGACGGAGATCCGCTGCGAAGGGGTTGACGGAAGTTGCCGGTCGGGCTAAATGCCGGGGTCTCATGTACGACACGTCTGATATCCGTAAGGGGCTGAAGATCATGATGGACGGCGCGCCCTATACGGTGGTCGAGTTCCAGTTCGTCAAGCCGGGTAAGGGTGCGGCGTTCACGCGCACCAAGGTGAAGAACCTGCTGACGGGCGCGGTGCTGGAGCGGAACCTGCGTTCTGGCGACAAGCTGGAGCCCGCGGACGTGGAGACGAAGACGATGCAGTACCTCTACGCCGACGCGGACTCGTTCATCTTCATGGACACGACGACGTACGATCAGGTCGGCATCCCGAAGCCGACCGTCGGCGAGTCGGCCGATTTCATGCCGGAGAACATCAACGTCG
>DATLVT010000921.1:0-5338 GCA_035577105.1 Polyangia bacterium | reverse complement strand
CAACTGGGGAACCGGCGCGCCCGATCCGGCGCTGCCCGCCGACGCGTTTTCGGCGCGCTGGACCGGGCAGCTGGTCGCCCCCGAGACCGGCCCGTACGTCTTCCAGACCATCAGCGATGAAGGCGTGCGCCTGTGGCTCGACGGCACGCTGCTGGTCGACAACTTCTTCGGCCACCGAACGGCCACCGACACCACGGCGGCCATCGCCCTCGCCGCCGGCCAGGGGTACGACGTCAAGGTCGAGTACTTCGAAGGCACAGGCCCGGCGCTGATGGCCTTCAGCTGGCAAACACCGGGGGCCGCCGCCTTCGCGGCCATCCCTGCGGCGCAGCTGCGGCCGCAGAGCGGACCCGGCGGTCTCGGCGCGCAGTACTTCGCCAACACAACTCTGACCGGCCCGCCGGTGACGACGCACGTCGAGGCGGTGAACTTCGACTGGGGCTATGCCCCGCCCGAGGCGGGACTGCCATCGGACAACTTTTCCGTGCGCTGGACCGGAACGGTCATCGCGCCCGCGACGGGCAATTACACCTTCCAGACCGTCTCCGACGACGGCGTCCGCCTGTGGCTGGGCGACCAGCTGGTCATCGACCACTGGACCGATCACGGCGAGAAGACAGACACGGCCGCGCCGATCGCGCTCGGTGCGGGACAGCGCACCGACGTCAAGCTCGAGTACTACGAACGGACCGGCCGCGCGGTCGTGCGGCTGCGCTGGCGACCGCCCGGTGCCGTTGCCGCCGTGCCCATTCCCAGGACCAACCTCGATGCCAACTGAAATCACATCGCGCGGCAGGTCGGCGCGACCGTGGCTCTGGACCGTGGTGATGCTGGCGTCGGCGCAAGCCTCCCCGGGCGAAGCCACGCTGGGCCAGGCGCTGTTTACAGGCGCCCGACCGCTGGCCGCGCACGTCGCCGGGCAGGACTTCGCGCTTCCCCAGGACGCCGTGGCCTGCACCAATTGCCACCAAGGCCAGCCGCCCAACGTCTTCGGTCCACCGTTGACGCGGGCAACCCTGACCCGGGCCCGCGCCCGTCGCGGTGGCCCCGCCTCCGTCTATGACGACGCCAGATTCTGTCGCGCGCTGCGGGATGGAATCGATCCCGCGCTGGTGGTCATCCCACAAACCATGCCCCGCTACGCCTTCAGCGATCCGCAGTGCCGGGCGCTGTGGGCGTTCCTTCTCACGCGATCATGACGACGACGCAACTGCCGCGCCGGACGCTCCTGCTGGCGGCCGCCTCCGCCGCGGCCGCGGCCGCCACAACGCTCGCCCCCCGCTCGGCGCGTGCCCACAACAGCGCCGGCGTCGTGCAACCGCCGGCCCGGCCGCCCGCCGCACAGCTCACGCTCGACGACGGGCGCGCCAGCCCCCTGCACGACGTTCTGGCCGGTCGGGTCACGGCGCTGCAGCTCATCTTCACGCGCTGCCGGGCCACCTGTCCCATTCAAGGAGCGCTGTTCGCCCGCGCGGTTCACGCCTTCGGCGATCGGCCAGCGGACGCCCAGTGGCTGTCACTCAGCATCGATCCGGCCTATGACGATCCGCCGGCGCTGCGTGCCTGGCTGGCGCGCTTCGGCCCCTTCCCGCGCTGGCGCGCCGCCCGACCGGCGCCCCAGGATCTCCCGGCGCTGTTCGACTTCCTGAACGCGCGCAACGGCGGCGCCGACAATCATACGGCGCAGGTCTATTTCTTTGACCGCGCCGGCAACCTGGTCATGCGCAGCATCGATTTTCCGCCCGTCGACATCATCGTGCGAGACCTGCGCAGTCTCGCCGCCCGTTGAGGGCGGCCGACGGACGCAGCAAGATCCACCTCGATTGAATCCGGCGTCCGGTCTATTTTTTCCGCTCGTAAAGGCCGGTCAGCTTTGCTTTGCCGATGGCGTTGGCGTTGACGTTGAAGCCCAGCATGGCTGCGGACGCGCCGTCGGGGACCTCCAGCTTGTCGACCTTCAGCGCGAACAGCGTGAAGTTATAGTGGTGCTTGCCGCTGCCGGGCGGCGGGCAGGGACCGCCATAGGCGGCGCTGCCAAAGTCGGTGTGTCCCTGCTTGGCGCCCTTGGGCAATCCGGCGCCGCCCTCATTGCCGGCGCCCTCCGGCAGCGACGTCGTGTCGGCGGGAATGTCGTAGACCACCCAGTGCCACCACCCTGAACCGGTCGGCGCGTCGGGATCGTGCACCATCAGCGCGAAGCTCTTCGTTCCCGCCGGTGGATTCGCCCAGGCCAGCGGCGGCGACGAATTCTCTCCCGTGCATCCCATTTGATTGAAGGCCTGCTTGTCCGGCAGGGCCCCGTTGTTCTTGAACGCCGGGCTGGTCAGCGTGAACTTTCCGGCGGCGTCGGCGCTGGGCGAGTTCGGCGCGGCGGCGATGGCCAGCGCCAGGATTCCGGTGGCAACGATTGTTCGCATACGTGAGCTCCTCCTGAGGTGGGCGATAACCTGGACTTCACTGCAACGGCCGCAAGTCGGGGGTGCCCCCGATTGCGCGTCATCCGGCGGCTCCCAAGGGACGGCTTTCGCGTCGCTCAGAACATCCCGCGCTCGTTCACCATATCCTTTGGCGCCGGCTGGGCAATGTCCCACAGCTCGACGATGACGTCGCCTTCAAAACGGAAAAGGTGGACCACGGCCACCTCGGGCTGGTCCGGCCTGAGGCGCACGCGGCAGTGCACGGCCACCAGATCGCGGTCCTCCAGGGCGCGCTCGACCTCCAGCGTCTTGTCGGGATTCTTCGCCGCGTTCTCGTCCATGGCCCGGGCCAGCGATTCGGCGTCGGCGCGAAAGAACGGGTTGTGGTGGCGAAAGCCCGCGCTCGTGTAGGCGCGGAAAGCTTCGCGCGCCTGGCCGGTGGCGGCCTGGCGCAGGAAGGCCACGGCGGTGGCTTTGCGGGACGTGGTCGGCTGGTCGGTCATGACGCAACAATGGGGTGCCCGGCGCCGCGATCAAGAGCGCCGGCACATACCGGTGACGACATCGGGACCTCAGAATCCTGAGTTCTGGATGACGATCCCATCCTGTCTGTCGAGGGGAACCGGCCAGGGAACGCGTACTTGGTGCAGGCACAGGCCTTGCTGCATTGCCCTCTCGGAGGCGCCCGATGATCCGAACCAGCCAGACCAGTCTCGCCGTTGCCCTGGCCGCTTTGTCCCTGTCAGCCAGCCTGCTGCCGGCGTGCAGCGGCGGCGCCACCGACGAGATGAAGCCCGGGCAAACCGATTTCACCACCACCGCCCCCGGCCAATCGAACGGTCTGGCCGGCGGCGCCAAGGACAGCGCGGCCGGGCCGTCCGCCGGCGCCCCCGCGGCGCAGACGCCCGGCGCGCCCGGCGGCCGCGTCGCGGACGTGCAGGAGGCCGACATCTACCGCGTCGACAAGAATCGCCTCTTCTACCTGAACACCTATCGCGGCTTCGTCGCCTACGACGTCAACGACGCCAAGCATCCCGTGCTCCTGGGCCGCCTCCCGGTCTACGGATACCCGGTCGAGATGTTCGTCAAAGACAACTTCGTGTACGCCCTGCTGCGCGATTCGCTGTACTTGACCCAGCAAGGGGGAAGCTTTCAGTTTCAGCGCCGCAACGTCTCGCAGCTGATCACCATCGACGTCTCCGATCCCGGCCACCCCCAGCTGCTGAAGGCGATCGACATCATCGGCGAGCTGCGCGAAGGGGTGTCGCGCAAGATCGACGACACCATCTATGTCGTGTCGTCGATCCCGCAGTCGTACTGGTACGGCTGGCAGGCGCCCGGGACGCAGCCGCCCAAGGAACAGGCCTGGGTCTACTCGTTCAACGTCGCCGATCCGCAGAACCCGGTGATGGTGCAGAAGCTGCAGATCTTCGAGGGCGGCAGCGTTCAGTTCAACGACAAGAACACCTCGTACAACCGCTGGTTCCAGGGCGTGGCCATCGCCGCCACGTCGAACGCCCTGATGGTCGTGGAAAACTGGGGCCTCTCCATCTGGTCGAACAACGGCGTGACCAGCGGCTGCGGCAGCTATGAGGACAACCAGCTGGCCAGGGTGTCGATCATCGACGTCAGCGATCCGACCGGCATCATCCGCCTGCACACCCGGTTCGAGACCGCCGGCCAGCTGAGCGATCAGTTCAAGCAGACCTACGTCTTTGACCCGGCGACCAAGACCGGCACCTATTACGGAATCTTCGCGCGCAACGTCTGGTCGGGGGCGGGCTGCTTCGGGCAATCACACACCCAGAACACCATCGAATCCTGGGACGTCACCGACGGCACGCACCCGGCCCGCCTGTCGCGGCTGGACTTCGGCAAGAGCCAGGAGACCGTGCGCGGCACCGCCTTCGACGTCGACCGCCAGGTCGCCTACGCCATCACCGCCCGCAACATCGATCCGCTGTACGCCATCAGCTTCGCCGACCGCGCCAACCTCAAGGTGCTGTCACAGATCGACGGGCTGTCCGGCGACATGACCGTCTTCCGCACCATCGGTGACAAGCAAGGCTTCCTGATGGGCATCGGCCGCGACACCAGCGACACCTGCACCGGCCTGCAAGGGAACACCACCGGACCGGTCAGCACCAACATCGCCGTCAGCATCATCGACGTGCGCGACCTGACCAAGATCCGCCTGGTGCAGCGCCAGTGCGTGCAGGTGGAGAACGCGCAGTGGATCGGCTCGGACATCAGCTGGAACCTGGACCAGGCGCACAAGATGATCGGCATGTACTCGGACGCCACGGCCAACGTCATCACCGTGCCGGTCTATTACTGGCAAAAGCTGGACGAGACCAACAACAGCTGGTGGTGGTACCAGTGGCAGACCGCGGTCGGCATCATGTCCTGGGATCTGAGCGCGTACGACGACACCAAGCCGGCCACGGAGCAGACGGTGCTGAAGAACTTTGGCACCTTCGTGCACCCGAACGGTCAGGTGCTGCGGTCGATCGTCTTCAACCACGAAGGGCCGACGCCCGAGCGGATGATGATCAACCTGTCGGACACCCACATCTCGGTGGCCAGCCTGGCGGATCTGGCCAAGCCGCAGCTGGAGTCGGTCATCGAGGTGGCGCCGTACGACACGGCGGTGCTGCGTTTCGGCGACTACGTCGTGGAGGAGATCCAGAGCCAGCCCTATTACGGCTGGTCCGCGAACCAGGACCGCACCGAGTTTCGCGTCAAGCTGGCCGGCGGCGACGTCGAGAGCAAGGCGCCGGTGGCCACCTTCTCTCTCGGTCAGGTGACGCGCGTCTTCAAGCACGGCGACAACCAGCTGGTCGCCGTCCGTTACATCCAGCAGCCGCCCACCAAGACCAACCCCAACTACCAGCCGCCCGTCATCGAGGCGCAGGTCTATG
>DATLVT010000920.1:0-7786 GCA_035577105.1 Polyangia bacterium | reverse complement strand
AATCGGCGGCGGTCCCTGGGGCTCGCGCGTGCGCCTGCCCCTGCCGGTGCCGCGCCAGCCCAGCCGCCGCTCGGAATCGTCGGTGATGGCGGCGGTGATGGCGGCGACCCGGTACCTGGGCCCGTCGGTGCTGCGCCGGCTGTTTCCCAACGTCCGCCGCATCGTCGCCACGCTGGATCCGACGATGATCATCGCCGAGCGCTGGGCCCGCGCCACCGGCGCTGATCTGTGGGTCTATGGCATCGACCTGCACGCGTCGGCGTTCTGGGGCGCCGGGCCGTTCCTGCAAAAGACCCTGGCCCGCTGGCGACGGGAGACGCTGGGGCGCGCCTCGCGCTGCTTCGGTCTGTCGCCGCGCATGAACGAATGGATGCGCGCGGACGGGGCGCCAGCCGAGGTCGAGCTGCTGCCGCCGCTGATCAACATCGACGCCGCCGGTCCCGTGCCGTTGCCCACCGGGCGCCGGTCGCTGCTGTTCGTCGGGTGGCTGTACACGGCGCAAGGCCAGGCCCTGGCCTGGCTGCAAAAGGCCGTCACCGAGATCGCGCCCGACATCGAGCTGCGACTGCTGACGCACATGGCGCCCGCCGACGTGGCGGCCATGGGCCTTGATCCGGCGCGCTGGTCGATCAAGTCGGTCCCGCCCGAGCAGGTCCTGCAGGAAGTGGCCAGCAGCACCTGCATGATCGCGGCGCTGGATCCGGTGGCGCAAAATCGCGCCCCCCTGCAGGTTATCTGGCCGACCAAGCTGCGCGAGTACCTGTCGGTGGGGCGCCCGGTGCTGGTCATCGCGCCGCCCGACTACGGCATCGTCGACATCGCCACCCAGGGGGGGTGGGGGCTGGTGGCCCACGACGAGGCGTCCACGCGCGCGGCGGTGGAGACCCTGGCCCGCAGCAGCAACGAGGATCTGCGTGGTCGATCGGAGGCGGCGTTTCAGTTCGCGCTCCGCTACATGAACAACCGCACCGTCGGCGCCGCGTTTCGTCGCGACGTCCTGGCACCGTAGACGCGGCGGAGCAAAGGCCCGCCATGCGCGTCGTCTACGTCAATCCTTTCTCTCAGCAGGTCAGCGGCCCGGACGAGAGCCTGCTCGGTCTGCTGCGCCACCTGGGGCCGCTGGGGATCGAGGCGCATGTGGTCTTGCCCGCCGACGGGCCGCCGGTGGAGCGCTATCGCGCGGTGGGCGCCACCGTGCACTTCGCGCCGCTGGCCATCTTGCATCGCCAGCTCTCGGCGATGGACATGGCGCGGTTTCCTCTGGAGACCGGTCGCGGGGCGCGGGCCGTGGCGCGCATCGCGCGCGAGGTGGGGGCGGAGCTGATCCACACCAACATGGAGGTGGTGCTGGACGGCGCCCTGGCGGCGCGGGCCCTCGGTCTGCCGCACGTTCTTCACTATCGCGGCAACACCCTGGCCGAGCCGCGCCTGATCTTCGCGGCGCTCACCCGGCTGTGGACCGGCCTGTCGGCGCAGGTCTTCTGTATTTCGCACGCGACGGCGCAGGCCATCTTTGGACCGCGCGGCGGCGCCAAGGTGCAGGTGATCTACAACCCGATCGAGATCGCCTCGTTCGCGGCAGCCGCAGGCAGCGACGACGGCGCGGCGCTGGCTGTGCGGGCGCAGCTGGGCGCCGGTCCCGGCCAGCGGTTGATCGGCACCGTCGGTCGCATTCACCCGCGCAAGGACGTCGAGACCTTTGTACGCGCTTGCGCCGCGGTGGCGCGCGAACGACCGGAGGCCCGTTTCGTGGTGGTGGGCGTGGCCGAGGTGCCGGTGGAGGAGGCCTACTTTGCCCGCGTCAAGGCGCTGGCCGCCGAGACGGGCGTGGCCGACAGGCTGGTGTTCGCCGGCGCGCGCCGGGACATGCCGGCGGTGATGCGCGCCCTGGACGTCTTCGTGCTGTCCTCGCGCCACGAAGGTTTTGGCCGGGTGGTGGGCGAGGCGATGGCCGCCGGCCGACCGGTGGTGGTCACGAACGAGGGCGCTCTGCCCGAGCTGATCGAAGGCGATCGCTGCGGCCTCGCGGCCCGCGCCGGCGACGGCGACGACTTCGCGGCGCAGATTCTTCGGCTGCTGAGGGATCCGGCCCTGGGCGCCATGCTGGGCGAGCGCGGGCGGCAGCGCGCCAGTGCCTTTGACGCCGGCGCCATCGCCGCCCACGTCGCGACGGTCTATCGTTCCCTGCTCGCGCCCGCGTCGCGGTAAACGCGCTTTTCGCTAGCGCAGCGGCCGGGCGCGCAGCTCGGCCGCCAGGGCCACCAGTTCGTTCTCGCGCGGGTGTCCGGCGCGCCACACCAGGCGGAAGGTGTCAGAGCGGGGGCGCAGGCGTGGCAACAGCGTGACCAGGCGGCCGGCGGCGACGTCGCGGGCAACGAAGTAATGCGGCAGGACGGCGACGCGCCCGCCGCCTTCCAGCAGGCGGAGGCGAATGTTGCCGATGCCGCCCATGAACTCGATCCGCGCGAAGGGCCACGGTTCGGCGTTGGCCTGGGCGTCCAGGAAATAGCGAAAGAGCGGGAGATCGCCGCTGACGTCGACCAGCGTGAGGCTGCGGGCGTCCTCGCGGCCGCGCAGGCAGCGCGTCGCCGAGACGAAGGCATAGTCCTCGGCGTGCAGCGCCGCATAGGCCAGGCGCGGTGAATTGAGGCGCGTGCTGGTGATGGCCGCGTCCAGCTCGCCGCGCTCCAGGCGCCGCAAGAGATCCGGGCTGTCGGCGTTGAAGAGGTGAATGGTCCGTTCCGGGCGGTGCCGCTCCAGCGCGCTCAGCGCCGGACACAGCCAGGAGATCCCCAGCTCATAGCGCGTGCCGATGATCAGCTCGAAGGGAGCCGGCCGGCCCTTGTCGCGGGCCGCCGCCCGCACGCGCTCGACGCCGGCCAGCGTCTCGCGCACCAGCGGCAACAGGCGCTGGCCGGCGTCGGTCAGGGCCACCTGGCGGGTGGTGCGGCGCAGGACCGAGACGCCCAGGTCTTCCTCCAGCCGGCGGATGCGATCGGAAAACGCTGCCGGCGAAAGGTGCACCCGGGCCGCGGCAGCCCGAAAGCTGAGCGTGGTGGCAGCGGCCTCGAAGCAGCGGAGCGACTCGACGTCCATGTGGGAGGATTGTACGTCAGTACAGAACAATGGTGTTCAGATCATTCTGAGATTCAAATCAGGGTGGCGCGGTTAAGGTGATGATCGCCGCAGCCCCCACAGGACATCGCGATTTGAATCTCTGGTGCGGCGGTTGGTTCTGGTGCTGGGGTTGGGCGCAGGTGCGATGGCCGGTGGGGGCTGCGGCGATCTTCAGGACGTTCCCGTGTCCCCGCCGGCGACCACGTCTGTGACGGTGCCGGCGACGGCGCCTGTGACCGCGCCCGCGCTCGCGCCGGCATCGGCGCCCGCGCTCACCACGGCGCAGGTGCAGGCCGAGGTTGCGGACCACCTGGCGCGTCTGCGTGCTCTGCAGATCGTCGAGGTGGGACAGTTGATGATGGCGGTGCCCGGTGAGGCGACCGCTTGCTATAACCTTCCCTGCACTCCCGAAATGGCCGACCGCGCCCTTCGCATCCAGGCGCCCCGTCTGGCCCGCCTCACCGACCTGGCCGAGCAGAGCACCCAGACCTCTTCTGTGACCGGTGACCCCGGCGACGCAGCCGCCGATCTCGCCGCCCTGCGAGGCCTGGCCATCGTCGAGCTGGGCGGCTTGCTGTCGGTGACGCCCCAGGCGAGCGCCAGCTGCTACAACCTGGTGTGTCCGGGCGACGCCGAGCGGGCCGCCGCCGAGAACGCCCGGCGGGCGCACGTCCTGCACGACGTGGCCACCGCCGCCGCCGCGCGCGGGCTGTGACCTCGGGCGTCCGCTTCCCGGCGCTGGCCGGGCGCGGCCTGGGGTTGGGAATGGATCTCCGCTGGGCGGATCCGGCCGGCTTCCAGACCGGGCCGGCGGGCGACGACGGGATCGCGCCCGCGTTGCGGACGTTCCTGCGCGCCCAGGCGCCGGGCTTTGCCCACGCCTTCTTCTCGTGGCAGCCGCGCGATCGGGGGCGCCTTCGCCTGGCCGATTACGCGCCCGCCTGGGACCAGCTGGTGTCGGTGCTGCCGCCGGCGTTGCCCCGGGCGTTGCACCACACGGCCCTGAACCTGGCGGCGCTGGCGTCCGCCCCCGGCGCGTCGTTGCTGGATTTCACCAACGCGCTCTGCGAGCGATACCGCCTTCTGTGGATCAACGAGGACGTCGGGTTCTGGTCGCTGGCGGGGCGGCCGGTGCCGTATCCGCTGCCGCCGATCCTGGACGCCGGTGGCCTGGGGGCCTGCGTGCGCAACGTCCGCCAGGCGCAGCGGGGTCTGGCGGTCCCGCTGGTCATCGAGTTTCCCGGGTTCGCGGCGGGCGTCAGCCTGGTGATGGGTGACCTTGACGCCTACGACTTTTTTCGGATTCTCGCCGAGGAGACCGGCGCCCCCGTCACGCTGGACGTCGGGCACCTCCTGTCGTGGCGGTGGTGGCACGGATTCCGGGGGCAGGCTCTCTTCGACGAGCTCGCCCGCTTGCCGCTGGCGCACGCCTTCGAGATCCATCTGTCCGGTTGCGAGCTGGCCGGCGACCGCTTCGTCGACGCCCACCACGGTCGGTTGCTGGACGAGCAGCTCGTCATGCTGGAGCGTCTGCTCCCGCTGTGCCCGAATCTGCGCGCGGTCACCTTCGAGGACCCCCGGTTGCAACTCAACGGTGACGGCGACGGCGACGGCGCGCTGGAGCCCGCCAGCCAGCGCAGCCTCGATCGCTTGCGTCAGGCCGTGCGTGGCTGGAGCGCCCCGCCGTCGTCGCTGGCAGCGACGACGAGCGAACCGGTCCCACCGCAGGCAGTCTCTGTCGATGTCGACGACAGCACGCCCGACGACGCGGTCGCCGCACCGACGGAGACCGCTCTCGCCGGCCTTCTGTTCGACAGTGACGTGCGCGCCGCCTGGCGCCGGGGCGCGCTGACGGAGACGGTGAAGGCGCTGGCCACCCTGGCGCCCGACGAGCTGGATGCCGCCGCGTCCGCCGCGCGAACGATGGTGCGCGAACGTGCCCATCGTGGCACGGGCCGTCTGGCCGACGCGTTCCCGCGCTGTATCGCCGGATGGCGCGCGGTTCACCCGGACGACCAGACGCTCGACGCGCTCTTCGATCGCTTCCTGGCCTCGGCCGCGGTGGCGCCCTGGCACGAACAGCCGGGTCGCGAAGGCGGCGCCTCGATCGAGGCGTGTTTCGCCGCCTTCGCCTGCGCCGCCGGCCTGGCCGACCCGCTGGTCTGCGAGGAAGAACTGCTGTCCGTGCTGCTGCGCGCGCTGACCGTCACGCCCCGGCCCGCCTTCACGCCACCGTCCGCCGTGCGGCGGGCGCCTGGCGGCTGGTTCGCCGTCTCGGCGGCCGAGCCGCCCGTGCTGCACGCGGCGCTGCGTGGCCGCTATTGGTGCGGACCGATCACGCCCCTGGTCGCCGCCTTGCTGGGCTCGTCCGGTGCGGCCGACGGGCCATCGTCGTCCGACAGCGCCGCCGTCGCGGCCGTGCGCGCCCGCCTGGTGGAGATGGAGCTGCTCTGACCTTTGCTCCTGCCGCTGTCGCCTGGAGCTCGCCTACAGCGCCGTCAGCGCCGCCAGGACAGCCGCGCCCGCCTGCGTGGTGCTGGCTGCCGCCACGCCCGTCGCCGCGGCGATGTCGCCCGGCAGGATGCCGCGATCGATGGCGTTGCCCACCGCCGCCTCGACGGCGGCCGCCTCCGCGGTCAGGTTCAGCGAATGGCGCAGCAGCATGGCCAGGCTGAGGATGGTGGCGTAGGGATTGGCCACCCCCTTGCCGGCGATGTCCGGGGCCGAGCCGTGAATCGGCTCGTAAAGGCCCCGCGTGCCGTCGCCCAGCGACGCTGACGGCAGCATCCCCATCGACCCGGCCAGCATCGACGCCTCGTCGGTCAGGATGTCGCCGAACATGTTCTCGGTGACGATGACGTCGAAGTCGGCCGGCTTGCGGATGAGGTGCATGGCGCACGAATCGACCAGCATGTGCGACAGCGCCACGTCGGGGAACTCCGCTGCCATCACCCGCTCGGTCACCTCGCGCCAGAGACGCGACGTCTCCAGCACGTTGGCCTTGTCCACCGAGGTCAGCTTCTTGCGCCGCCCGCGGGCCAGCTTGGCGGCGACGCGCACGATCCGCTCCACCTCGCCCTCGGTATAGGTGCAGGTGTCGACGGCGCGATCCTTCTCGCGCAGCTTCTCGCCGAAATAGATGCCGCCGGTCAGCTCGCGCACGACGACCAGGTCAACGCCGGCCAGCAGCTCGGGACGCAGCGGCGAGGCGCGCAGCAGCTTGGGGTTCACGGTCACCGGGCGCAGGTTGGCGTAAAGGCCCAGGCCCTTGCGAATGGCCAGCAGCCCCTGTTCGGGACGGACCTTGGCCCGCGGGTTGTCCCACTTGGGGCCGCCCACCGCGCCCAGCAGCACCGCGTCGGCGCCCCGGCACAGCTCCAGGGTGTCCGCTGGCAGCGCGGTGCCGGTCTGGTCGATGGCGATGCCGCCGATCAGCGCCTCGCGCAGCACGAAATCATGGCCAAAACGGGCGCCCACCGCGCCCAGGATCTTGGTCGTCTCGGCGACGACTTCAGGTCCGATTCCATCTCCGGGCAGAACCGCGATGACTGCGCGCATGTGACTCCTCGCTGTTGCGAAAACCGGCCGCGGAACATACAAGCTATGGCCAGGCAGTCAAGCCGGCGCTGCCGCCGCCCGCTGTCCGCGTCAGCCGCGAAACGCCTGCGCGATCGGGTACCGTCGACCCGGCCCGAAGGCCTTGCCGGTGATCTTCAAACCGGGCGGCATCTGGCGGCGCTTGTACTCGCTGAGGCGCACCCGGCGCAGCACGTCGGCCACCACCGCGGCGTCGAACCCCGCTGCCACCAGGGCCTGGGCGTCCAGGCCCCGTTCCAGGTGCGCGTCCAGGATGCGATCCAGAACGTCGTAGGGCGGCAGCGAATCCTGGTCGGTCTGGTTGGGGCGCAGCTCGGCCGACGGGGCCTTGGTCAGCGTCGACCGCGGGATGAGCTCGCGGGCCGCGGACGCGTTGATCTCGTGCGCCAGCTTGTAGACCAGCGTCTTCGGCGCGTCGCTGATCACCGCCAGGCCGCCGGCCATGTCGCCGTACAGCGTGCAGTAACCGGTGGCCAGCTCGCTCTTGTTGCCGGTGGTCAGCAAGAGGCGACCGTGGCGATTCGACAGCGCCATCAGCAGGGCGCCGCGCACGCGCGCCTGCAGATTCTCGTGCGCCAGCGTGGTGGCGTCAGCGCCACCCGTCTCGCCGGGCGCGGCGAACTGCGCGAAGGCCGGGGCCAGCGATTCCATGTACGCGGCGAACATCGGCTCGATGGAGATGACGGTGTAGTCGATGCCCAGGTTGGCCGCCAGGGCCGCCGCGTCGTCCAGCGAGCCCTGCGATGAATAGCGCGACGGCATGGCCACGCCCAGCACGTTCCGGGCGTCCAGCGCCCGCGCCGCGATGGCCGCCACCAGCGCCGAGTCGATGCCGCCCGACAGCCCCAGCAGCGCCTGCTGGAATCCGCAGCGGCGCGCGTAGTCGCGCGTGCCCAGCGTCAGCGCCACCAGCGCCGAGCGCACGTCGGAGTCGTCGAAGGTCCGTTGCTCGCCGGTTCTTGCGGCCAGATCGCACACGATCAAATCCTCGGCATGTTCCGCGGCGCGGGCGATGACGTTCCCCTGGGCGTCCACGACCAGGCTGCCCCCGTCGAAGACCAGGTCGTCCTGC
>DATLVT010000919.1:0-9802 GCA_035577105.1 Polyangia bacterium | reverse complement strand
TCTTCGATGCGTCCTTGCAGGACCGCGATGTCCGCCTCGGCCTTGGCGGCCTTGGCCCCGACGTCCGCCGAATTGCGGGTCAAAAGCGCGGTGGCCTGATCGAGGACCTTGCGCAGACGCGCCACCTGCTCCTTGTAATCGGCGTCGCGCTTGTCGATATCGTCCAGCCTGGCCCGCAGATCGGCCAGCTCGGCCTTGATCTTGTCGCCTTCGCCGCTGGTCACGCAGGCGGTGGGCAGCGCCGCGGCGCCGACCAGTCCGGCCAGCGCCAGCAGACGGGGCAGGGCGGCGGCCCGGCCCCGCAGCACCAGGCGTCGGTCACCGCCAGGTGAAGTCGACACGGCGATCCTGCGCCCAGCTCGGTTCATCGGTGCCCTTGGCGTCCAGCGACCCGCGCGGCAGCGTGATCATCTTGGTCCCGTCGACGCCCAGGCGGCCCAGGTGATCGCGCACCGACTGGGCGCGTCGCTCGGAGAGGGCAAGGTTGTATTCCTGGGTTCCGCGCGGATCGGCATGGCCGATCAGCGTGGCGGCCCGCCCCACCTTCTTCAAGCAATCGGCGTCGGTGGCCAGACGCGCGGTGGCGTCGGTGGTCAGCGCCGATTCATTGAAGTCGAAATAGACCGGGTCCAGCGCGCACTGCGAGGGGGGCGGCGCGGGCGGGCGCTCCGACACACAGAAGCCCTCGACGCAGTCCTCGTTCTGGGCGCAGTCATTCTCGGTCTTGCACGGCTTCTTGGCGGTGCACGAACCGGCCACGCATTTGCTGCCGGCCGGACATTCACTGTTGGCGGTGCAGGCGCGACAGCGATTGCCGATGCATTCCTGTTTGGCCGGGCATTCCGATTTGTCGCGGCAGAAGCCGGGGATCCGTTCACACTTGCCGGCGGCGCACTGGGTGCCGGTCGGGCAGTCCGCCGTCTGGCGACACTGCTGGCATTTGCGCTCGACGCAGAATTCCTTTTCGTGACAATCCTTGTCGTTCTCACACGACGGATAGTCGGCCTTACAAGCGGGAACAACGACAGCGACGACGGACAGGACAAGCGCCGCCAGCAGCGGGCTCGTCGCGTTCAGGACAGAACTGCGCATGTTTTCATCCCCCACAAGGGCCGAACCGTACGTTCGGCAGCGTCGAAAGTCAACGAATCGGGCCCTCCGGCGGCCTCTCAGGCGACGACGGTGCCAAGAAGGGTGGCCGGTGTGGCGCGTTCGATGCGCACGTCGACCAGCGCTCCCGGATGAACGGTGGGTCCCGCCGGCACCACCACGGCGCGCTGGGCGCTGGTGCGGGCCAGATACTCGTTCGCCGATCGCTTGGAGACATGCTGAACCAGGACGCGCTCGCGCTTGCCGATTTGGGCGGCCATGATCTCGCCGCTGATCCGCTGCTGCACGGCGATCACCTGGGCCAGCCGATCCTGCTTGGTCTGTTCGGACACCGTGTCGATCATCTTGCGCTCCGCCACCGTGCCGGCCCGCTCCGAGTAGGCGAACATGTATGCCGAATCAAAGCGCAGCTCTTCCTGCGCCTGCACGATGGTGGCGAACTCGTCGTCGGTCTCGTCGCAAAAGCCCACCAGGATGTCGGTGCTGATGGCGATGCCCGGGACCGCCGCGCGCAGGTCGGCCACCAGGCGCCGAAAATCGGCGTAACTGTACCCGCGCCGCATGCGCGCAAGGACACTGTCCGAGGCCGTCTGCATGGGCAGGTGGACGTGCCGGGCCAGCTTGGGCGTGTCGGCCAGCGCCGCGATCACCGCCGGCGAAAAATCGAGCGGGTAGGGTGACATGAAGGTGATGCGTTCGATGCCGTCGACGGTGGCCACCGCCCGCAGCAGATCGGCGAACCCCACGTCCTCGTACTGGTACGAGTTGACCGTCTGCCCCAGCAGCTGGATCTCCTTGTAGCCGGCGTCGGCCATGGCCCGGGCCTGGCGCAGGACCTCGCGCGGGGGCGTGCCGCGCTCGCGCCCGCGCGTGTAAGGGACCACGCAGAAGGTGCAGAACTTGTCGCAGCCGCGCTGGATGGTGATGTGCCCGGTGACGCCGCCGCCGATCATCGCGGCGGCGCGCGCCGGATCCAGGCCTTCGTAGGTCTCGAAGCGATCCAGCACGGTGTCCTGCACGCGGGCCCCCGCCCGCGCCGTGGCCACGTGGTCGACCAACCGGCGGTATCCGTCGGGGCCGATCACCAGGTCGACGTACGGGGCGCGCTGGTGAATGCTCTCTTTCAGGTGCTCGGCCATGCAGCCGGTCACGCCCAGCACCACGCCCGGCCGCCGTTTGTGTTCGGCCAGCATGCTGGCCCGGGCGAAGACGCGGTCCTCGGCCTTCTCGCGCACGGCGCAGGTGTTCAGCAGGATGAGATCAGCCGCCGCGGCGTCCTCGGTGCGCGCATAACCGGCGCCATGGAGCAGCCCCAGCACCATCTCGGTATCGGCCACGTTCATCTGACAGCCATAGGTCTCGACGTAGGCCAGTCGGGGCGCGCCCGTCGTCGCTGCCGTTGTCGTCGCCGTCGCTGTGTCGGTCGGCGGGCTCGCCGCCCTGTCGTCGCGGGCGGGCGGCGCGCTCGGTCGCCGCAACTGCACCAGATCGGCCATGGATTGCGCATGTATAGCGCGAAACGGGGGGCGCAGGTTGCCAGCCGGGGGGGCAATGGTGATCATCGCCCCCATGTTGACGACCAGCAGCAGAAGCAAACGGGGATTCGTCGCACCGGCAGCGCTGGCGGCCGGCCTGATCCTGACACTGGCGGCATCGGCCGGCACCAGGGCGCAGGCCACCCCCTTCATTTACCGCGGCATCGTCCTGCCATACGGCGACGCTGCGGTCGACATGGGTCTGGGCATCGGCCGCGCGCCGGTTTCCCCGGGCAGTGATCGTTCGGTGACCGGCCTGGGCCTGAACCTGGCCCTGGCCGGCGGGCTGACCTCCTCGCTGGAGCTGGGCGTGCGCACCGGCATCCGTTTCGAGACCGAAGGTCGTGGGATGCGCGCCGATCAGTATGGCCGCACCTGGGACACCGAGACCTACGGCACCGGCACCGAGAGCGTGGCCAACCCCGAGCTGCACCTGCGCTGGCTGGCGGCACGCGGCGCCGGCGCCCAGCTGGGCCTGGAGTTTCGCGTCTATTTGCCCATCGAAAGGAACACCCGCCTCGGTTTCCTGTTTGGTGTGCCGCTGATGTTTCGCTTTGGCGTGATCCGTGTCGACACCGGCATCTACATCCCGGTGCTGTTCGATCCGCAGCGCACCGCCATCAGCATCCCGGTCGACATCTGGATCCAGGCTGATCGGGTCTGGTTCGGACCGCAGCTGGGCGTGCGCACGGCCCAGAGCGGCGGCCCCTTCGACCAGTATCCGCTGGGATTCGCCCTTGGCTATTCGGCGACCAGCGCCGTCGATCTGCGTAGCTGGCTGCTGTTTCCAGACATCGGCGCCGACGCCGGCGCCCGCACCTTCGGCGTCGGTCTGGCCGTCCAGGTTCGCTTTCAATAGCCTGTTGTCAGATCGCCAATAGCTGCTGCGCCTGGGGACGACCTTCGTTATGCTGAATGACGATGGGGTCAAAGGAGGACGAGCGCTCCGCCGCGCCGGCGAAGCTGTCCGATGCCCAGCCGGCTGAAGACGCCCTGCGCGCCAGCCGCGCCTATCTGAGCGCGGTGATCGCGTCGGCGCTGGACGGGATCGTCACCATCGACGTCGAGGCGCGCATCATGGATTTCAATCCGGCCGCCGAAAAGATGTACGGCCATGCCGCCGCCGACGTGGTGGGCAGGCCGGTCCTGGACGTGGTGGTCTCGCCGGAGAGCCGCGACCGCCAGCTGGCCAACCTCTCGCGCTGGGAGGCGACCGGACAGTTCGGCGTCCTGCTGCCCCGCCAGGAGCTGATGGCGGTGCGCGCGGACGGCAACCGCTTTCCCGTCGAGCTGACGCTGGTGCGTCTCAGCGAAGGGCCGGTCCGGTACGTCGGTTTCATTCGCGACCTCACCGATATGAAACGGGTCGACAACGAACGCCGCCGGCTGGAAGAGCAGCTGCGCCACGCCCAGAAGATGGACGCCGTGGGCCGCCTGGCCGGTGGGATCGCCCACGACTTCAACAACCTGCTCAGCGTCATCCTCGGCTTCACCGAGCTGTCGCTGGTCTCGGTGCCGTCCGAGGATCTGGCCGACAACCTGCGCGAGATCAAGAAGGCCGCCGATCGGGCGGTGGGCCTGGTCCGCCAGCTGCTGGCGTTCAGCCGGCGTCAGGTGCTGTCGCCGCGGATCTTGAATCCCAACGAAGTGCTCTCCAACATGGAGGGCCTGCTGCGCGGGCTCATCGGCGAGCCGATCGAGCTGTCGATGGGCCTGTCCCCCGACGTCGGTCAGATCAAGGCCGACCCGGGCCAGATTGAGCAGGTGATCCTGAACCTGGTGATGAACGCGCGCGAGTCCATGCTGGACGGCGGCCTCCTGCGCATCGAGACCACCGTGGCCGACCTGGACGACGGGCATATCCCGCCGGGCAGCGAGGCGCGTCCCGGATCATTTGTGCGTCTGGTCGTTCAAGACAGCGGCACCGGGATGAGCGACGAGGTGCGCGCCCACGTCTTCGAGCCGTTCTTCACCACCAAGAAGACCGGCAAGGGGACCGGGCTGGGGCTGTCCACCGTCTACGGCATCGTCACCCAGAGCGGGGGGATCGTTCGCTTCACCACGGCGCTTGGTGAGGGCACGCGTTTTGAAGTGTTCTTGCCACGGGTCGAGCGCCCGCCGGTCCTGGCCGGCACGCCGCCCCCGGTGGTCAGCGCCCGCGGCGACATGACCACCATCCTGCTGTGTGAGGACGAGGACGCCGTTCGCAATCTGGTTCGCCGCATCCTGGAGCAGGCCGGTTATCACGTGCTGCTGGCCCGCAACGGCGCCGAGGCCTTGGAGCTGTGCCAGCGCGCCGACCTGAGCATCGATCTCCTGCTGACCGACGCGGTGATGCCGGTGATGAGCGGGCCCGAACTTTTGCGCCGGGTGATGGTGCTGCGTCCCGAGCTGCGCCTGATGATCATGTCCGGATACAGCGATCGCCCGGCGGTCAGCGGCATCCCCTTCATCGCCAAGCCGTTCACGCCGGTCGAGCTGGAAAAGCAGGTGCGCCAGGCCCTGGATGCTCCTTCACGGCCGCAGACCTAGCGCCCGCGCGGCCTCCTGAAACGTGGCCACGGCGGCCGTCGGGCGGCGGGTCAGGGCCGGATCGCCGGCGAAGTCGATGGTGAAGAGGCCGAAGCGCCCTTGAAAGCCGTACGACCATTCAAAGTTGTCGATCAGGGACCAGACGATGTACCCGGTGACGTCGGCGCCGCCGGCCCGCGCCTGATCGAGCGCGTAGATGTGCGCGCGCAGAAAATCAGGGCGGCGATCGCCGCGCGCATCGGCCAGGCCGTTTTCGGTGACCAGCAGCGGCCATTCGTAGGCGGCATAGTGAAGCAACAGCTGGGTCAACCCCTCGGGGTAGATCTCCCAGCCCATGTCGCTGACCGGGCGGCTGCCGTCGGGCGGGGCGCGCCGATAGACGTCCTTGCGGCCCAGGTGGCCGATGACCCGTTCGCGCGTGTAATAGTTCACGCCCAGATAATCAAAGGTGCCGCGGGCCGCTGGATACGACTCGTTGATCGACACCGCCGTCGGAAGGGAGATGCGAATGCGCCCGGTGGCCACCGCGTCGATGAACGAGTCGTTGTAGAACGACGACGCCACGCTGGCCACGATGCCGTCGACCGGGTGGCGCGAAGCGGGCTGGAACACGCGCAGGTTCTGGGCGATGCCGACGCTGGTGGCCCGACCGTCGCCGTCGGCGTCGACGCGATCGCGCGCCCGCAGCTGGGCGGTGGCCTGGGCATGCCCGATGATGAGGGCGCGCATCACGGCGCCGGCGCGGCGCGGATCGGCGACGCCGGGCGGCCATTCCGCGCTGAGATAGCCCTTGGTCACAAAGACATTGGGCTCGTTGATGGTGCACCACAGATCGACCAGGTCGCCAAAGGCGGCGCCGGCCCGCCCGGCAAATTCCGCGAAGGCGGCCGGTGTCCCCTCCCACTCCCAGCCGCCACGCTCGGCGATCCACGGAGGCAGCGTGAAATGGTACAGCGTCACCATGGGCGCGATGTGCGCCGCGCGCAGGGCCGCGAACATCATTCGATAGCGATCGGCGCTGGCCTGATCCCAGACGCCGGGCGCTGGCTCCAGGCGGCTCCATTCGATGCCCAGGCGGTAGACGTTGGCGCCCAGCAATTGCAGCGCGGCGACGTCCTCACGCCACAAGTTCCACGAGTCAGCGGCGCGCCCAGCGCTGGCGCCGTCGGCGACGTGGGGGCGCCCGTCGGGGTAATGCTCTTTTTCCCAGGTCGTCCAGTCGTTGTGCGTGCCCCCTTCGATCTGATGCGCCGAGGTGGCGGCGCCCAGCAAGAAGCCGCGCGGCGCGCCCGCGAACAGGGAATGCGCGGTGATGGCGGCTGGATCGAAGGTCATCTCCTTGTGACAGCCGGACATCGCCAGCGCCAGCGTCACCGTCGCCGTCAGCGCCAGCGCTGCGGTCGTCGCCGCCGTTTTCATGGCCACCGACAGCTGTCGCCGCACGCGTCCTAACCGAACAGGTGGTTGACGGGGCCGAGCTCGGCCACCACCTGGTCAGTGGCCTTGCGCAAGACCCCTTCACTGATTCGCAAGGTGTCCGCGCAGGTGGCCGCGAAGGAAGCGCCTCGCCGCGCAAGCCGCGTGACGTCCCCCCCCGTCACCACCGTGTGCGCCAGTTCGTCCGCCACCGCCGACAGCGGCCAGTAGAGGCTGGAGCCGGTGGGTGCGCTCTGGGCGTGGTGGCTGCCGCCGACCTGCTGGATGGCCGGATCCAGTCCCAGGCCGGAAAGCAGCTGTGCCGCCACCGCCTCGTGACGTTGTCGGATGAAGAGCATGTACTCAGGGGGAGCCACCGCCGGCGCTCCTTCGCTGACCAGGCGGACCAGCAACGCCGCGCCTACGTCACGAAACAGCCCGGCCGCGTAAGCCACACCCGGATCCAGCCGCGCGCCGGCCCCCAGGTTCTCTGCCAGCACGCGCATGCCGATGGCGGTCGCCGCGCCATAACGCCACAGCGACGAGAGCAGGTGGCGAAAGTGCGGCTCGCTGGGCTGATGGCCGCTGCGCTCGAATGCCGCCTGCACCACGACCTCAAGCTGCTTGAGTCCGACACGCCCCACAGCGGTCTTGATGTCGCTGGTGCGCGTGCCGCGCGAATACGCCGGGCTGTTGGCCAGCTTGAGCAGCTCGAGCGAGATGCTCTGGTCGTACTGGGCCAGGCGGGCCACGTCGTCCAGCGATGTCCGCGTCTGGGACATCGCCCGGCGCAGCTCACCGATGATGATCGGCGAGGACGGGATCTCGACCGGCGTCTCGCGCAGTCTGTCGAGGATGGCGGCCAGAGGGGCGAGCAACGGCGTCGGTTTGCGCGGCAACACCGAATCGGGAAAGCTGATCGCCGCGGGCTCGGGCACGCCTTGTCGCTTGCGGGCGATGCCGACGGCGCGGTGGATGGCGTCCATGACCGTGGCCGGCTGCAACGGCTTGCGCACGAACTCGACGGCGCCGGCGCGCAGGTTTTCAATGATCCGTTCGGTGCTGGTCTGGGCCACGCCGGTCACCACCGCCGCGGCGCCAACGTTCCCGTCGCTGAGGCGCCGCAAGAACACCGGCGCGTCCAGCTGGGCCAGCTTGTCACCGACGATGATGACGTCGATCGGGCCGGTCCTGGCGATCCTCAGCGCCTCGTCGACGTCGGCGCTGCCCTTGACCTGGTACCCCTGCCGGCTCAGCGCCCCTTCCAGCGCCTTGCGGGCGGCTTCGTCGTTGTCGATGACCAGAACCGATTCGGGCGCGGTGGACTTCTGGATCGGCGTGGCGGGCAAGGAACTCCTCGAACCCCGATGTTACCGCAAAATGCCGGTCATCGCGCGGCGCAGACCGCCATCGCCCGCCGCGGACGTCTATCGTGCAGCCCGATCCTGCGCCTGCGCCACCGTGTACGCCGTCATGCTGACGATGGTGTCGACGTTGGCGTCGCGGGGCAGAACCGTGATCGGCTTGTTGATTCCCAGCAAGATGGGCCCGATGGCGGTGGCCCCGCCCAGCGCGCTCAGCACCTTGTAAGCGGCGTTGGCGGCCGACAGCGAGGGGAAGATCAGCACGTTGGCTTCGTCGGTGAGGCGGGTGAACGGGAACAGCTCGCGCATCTTGTCGTTGTCCAGGGCGATGTCGGCCTGCACCTCGCCGTCGATCTCCAGATCCGGGCGGCGCCGGCGCACCAGCTCGACCGCCGTCTGAACGCGCGCCGACTCGGGGTGGGGGGCTGAACCAAAGTTGGAGAACGAGATCATGGCGATGCGCGGGGCGATCTCGAAGGCGCGCACGGCATCGGCCACCTGGATGGCGGTGTCGGCCAGGGTCTCGGCGTCGGGTTCGATGTTGATGCTGGGATCGGCGAAGAACTTCACGTCGTTCTTCATCAACATCATGTACATGCTGGTGGCGCGGTGGACGTTGGGGCGGATGCCCAGCACCTGCAGCGCGGGGCGGATGGTCTCGGGATAGGGCGTGGTCAGGCCGGCCACCAGGCCGTCGGCGTCGCCGCGCCTGACCATCATCATGGCAAAGTTGATCCGCCGCGAGATCTGCTGCTGCGCCGTGGCTGTGTTGGTCCCCTTGCGACAGCGCAGCTCCAGAAGCTCGCGGCTGTACTCGGCCAGCTTGGGCGAATCGGACGGGTTGACGATCTCGGCGCCGGCGATCTCCAGATCCAGCTCGGCGCAGCGCTGGCGAATGCGTCGTTCCTGACCCATCAAGATCGGCCGGGCGATCTTTTCGTCCAGGATGATCTGACAGGCGCGCAGCACCTTGATGTCGTCACCCTCGGGAAAGACGATGCGCTTGGGGCTGGATTTCGCCCGCTGGACGATGCGGCTGATGATCGTCTGCGGCCCGCCCATGCGACGCTGCAGGCGCTCGCGGTATTCGTCCAGATCCAGCTGGATGCGGGCCACGCCCGAATCCATGGCCGCCTTGGCCACGGCCGGCGCGCACCACCACAGCACGCGCGGATCCAGCGGTTTGGGGATGATGTAATCGACGCCGAAGCGGATCGACGAAACGCCGTACGCCTCGGAGACCGTCTCGGGAACCGGCTGGTGGGCCAGCCTGGCCAGGGCGTGGGCCGCCGCCACCTTCATGGTCTCGTTGATGTCGCGGGCCCGCACGTCCAGCGCGCCGCGAAAGATGTACGGGAACCCCAGGACGTTGTTCACCTGGTTGGGAAAATCACTGCGCCCGGTGGCCACGATGGCGTCGGGGCGGGCCGCCTTGGCGTCGGGATAGCTGACCTCCGGATCGGGATTGGCCAGGGCGAAGATCATCGGGCGGTCGGCCATGGTCTTCAGCATGTTGCCGGTGACCAGGCCGGCCTTGGACAGACCCAGCAGCACGTCGGCGCCACGCAGGGCATCGGCGCGCGTGCGGGCGCCGTCGTCGTGGCGGGCAAAACGCGCCTTGTACGGATTCATCCCTTGCCCGCGCCCGGCGTAGATGACCCCCAGCGAATCGACCAGGGTGATGTTCGCCAGCGGCACGCCCAGGTCGACGTAAAAATTCGCGCAGGCGATGGCCGAGGCGCCTGCGCCCGAGACCACCACCTTCAGATCGCCCAGGCGCTTGCCGCAGATCTCGGCGCCGTTGATCAGCGCCGCCCCCGAGATGATGGCCGTGCCGTGCTGATC
>DATLVT010000918.1:0-8976 GCA_035577105.1 Polyangia bacterium | reverse complement strand
CAGGGCATTGACCGGGTTGGCGCTGATCATGGTCAGGGTGTCGCTGGCCACCGCGTTCGCTTCCTGCTGAAAGTTGATGAGCTCGATCGAGGCCGACTGGTTCTTTTCGTCGGCCATCGTCAGGCGCAGCATGCGCAGGAAGCTGAAGTCCTTGATGCCGTTCTTGGCCTTCAACGTGACGCCGATGGCGTGGATCTCGGTGGTCAATCCTTGCGGCAGCTCCAGAGCGGTGTGCTTCTGGGAGAAGCTCTTGGTCATCGAGACGTCTCCCAGCGCGGCGCCAATCGGCACGCCCTGAAAAGAGATGTCCTTCTTGGTCACTTCGATCTCGGGCACGTCGGCCTCGACCGAGAGGGCGCAGCCGGCGGCGCCGGTGGCCAGGAAAGCGGTGACGGTGGCGAAGAGAATTCCGAAGAAGGCGTTGTTGTTTTTCATGGCGATTACCAGAGGTAGACGATGAGGCCCAGCTTGGCGGAAGGGGTCCAAGCCTTGATGACGGGATCCTGTTTGATGCTGACGGTCGTGTCGCTGCCGCCCAGACCGCTGGACCCGGCTTGCTGCTGGACGACGGTGTCGACGTTGTGAACGGTGGCGCGGATAAAGCTCATGCCGCCGTGGATGTAGAAGGTCACGCGTTGCGACCCAAAGTCGATGCCCAGGTGCGCGTTGGCATAGTCGTAGCCAATCCGCTCGAGCAGAGCGTTGTCCTTGAAGCTGGGCCCCGCGAACTTCTTGGCCACGCCATTGGCGTTGCCGTCGAAGTAGTGGCCGCCCTCAAGCGTCAGCGAAGGTCCCGAGCCGAACGGCAGCAGCGCCACGCCGGCGCGCACGCCCGAGCTGATCATGTTGTAGCTGCCGCCAACGTGCGTGCGCAGCCAGCGGGTCGGACGGATGATCAGCGAGCCGTTCATGCCGTCTGGCAGGCCGGCGTCCATCATCAGACCAAACATCGGGAGGGCCGGCGTCGCGCCGGGCTCCGCTGAAACGGCCAGCTCCTCCGCCGGGGCGGTGCTGGTGGTCGGGGCCGGGGCAACCTGTTGCGCCGCCGCCTGGTGCGTGAAAAGGACCGCCAGGAGGGAACCCAGAAGCACTCGTGTTGTTCGCATCACGAAAGTACTTCGGAGGAAAACTAGGTAACCTGAGTTACTTTTTTATTTTTTGATTAGAAATCTAACGCAGCCGTCTGACCTCACCGCGACATCGTCAATAAATGCCAATGATTTAAATAGTTAAAGAGCATTTTTCTGAATCAAAATAAACGAATTCCGAAAATTAGCTCGAACGCAGAAATTGCCTCCGTGCGTCTGTACCGTGCTCGCCGGTGCCCGAATCGGACTCAGCGTTTCTTGAGCACAGACCAGCGCGACCGGCCGTCCACGCTGGCAGCCGGCTTGGCCGCGGGACGACGCTCGGCGAGCTTCCACTTCGACTCGGGCGGATCGGACACGACGGCTTCACCGGCGGTCGAGGTCAACTCTCGCCGCTTGGCGTCTGCGCCACCGGCAGCCTTGCTGTCGCTTCCCGCCTCGGCGAAGGGATCTTTCCAGCCCGCCGGGTTGTGGGCCGGTGCTTCGACCGGTTGTTTCCGCTTGGGCTCGGCCTTCGGTTCGCTGGGCGCGGCGTGCTTGGTCTTGTTCTGCTCAGGAGAATCGGCGAAGGGATCCTTCCAGCCCGCGGCGTGCGCGGGAGCGGGGGGCGGCGGCATCACCGCCGGCGCCTTCTCCACGCGGGCCGTAGCCGGGGCTGCCCGAGAAGCAGCCGGCGTCGGCGAGGCCGAGGCGACCCGACGCGCTCCGGCGGGGTTGTCGGCGAATGGATCTTTCCATCCTGCCGCCTTGGGCGCGTTGTCGACAGGGGGAGACGGAGGCGGCGCTGCGGTCGCCCGGGCCGGGCTGGGGATTGAGTAGTTCGCGCCCTGAACGACGTGAATGACGCCGTCGTCGTGCTTGGCGGCCGCTTGCTTTTTGACAGCGACGGGAGCCAGCGGGGGCGGGGTGGGCAGTGGTTCCATCGCCTCCCAACCCGGGGTCTTGCCCGTCTTTGGCGCCGTGGCCGGATCGCCCGGCTTGCCGGCGTTCTCGAGGAGGTTATCCACCACGTCCCGCTTGCCGCCCTTGGTCTTGCGCTTGGCGCCCGGTTTTTCCACCTCTTTTGCCAGCAGCTGCTCCAGCTCGTTGTCGTTCGCGGCCTTGGCGCCAGCTCTCTTTTTCGCGGAGCCTTCATTCGACAGCAGCTTGTCGATGAACTTATCGTCGGCCGGCTTGGCGGCCGGGACCGGGGCGCTCGCTTCCTGGGTCGCCAGCTTGGGCGAGATCTCGCGACCCTTGGCGCCGTGATCGCTCTTGCCGTTCTTCGCGTCGCCCTCATCCGGCAGCGCAGGCAGGGCCACCGTCGATTTCGCGGTCGCCGGCTTGGAAGCGACGGGGGGCGGCGGAGGAGCGGACGCGGCCTTCTCGGCGGCGGCCTGCTCGGCGGCCTTGGTGATGGCCTGGGCGCGCGCGATCTTGGCCAGCTCGGCCTTCTTCGCGGCGTTCGATCCCATCACCTTGTCTTCCCACTGCATCTGCTTGTTGATGGCGCGATCGTCGATCAACAGCTCGGCGGGTTTCTTCTTGGCAGCGTCGGCCGCCGCCGCTGCTGGTGAGGCCGCTGCTTTCTTTGCTGCTGCTGCCTTGCCTTTGGGTCCTGCGGCGAAAGCGCCGGGAATCGCCATGCCAGCGACAACAAGAACAGAGCATAGCGCGGCGCCTAGTAGAGCGAGCCTCGACCGCATTGCGGACCTCCACGTGCGAGAGGGACTGAGTTGTCATTATCGGTGGCTTATCCCCTTACTATCAAGAGGTTTTTCGGAGGTTTTCGTCGAATCGGCGAAATCCGTGCCGGAGCCGGGGCCCCGGCCTTGGTTCCCACCCTGGCCCGGCCTTGGCGCGGGGGGGACGGGAAAGGCCGGGCCGGCTAAACGAATGACCTAAGTCCGCCGATTCTAAGGACGCAGGTCCGTCTTAAATCATGGCAGCAGAAGCGTCACTGGGACCGCCCTCCGCGGAACCGCTTGCTCGCGGTACGACCATCGGGCGTTACGTCGTGCTGGGGCTGGTCGGCAAAGGAGCGATGGGCGAGGTTTATGGCGCCTATGATCCGGAGCTGGATCGCAAGGTGGCCGTCAAACTGCTGCGGGTACGTCCTGGCAACGGCGTTTCCCTGAGCGAAGGACGAACCCGGACGCTGCGCGAGGCCCAGGCCATCGCCAAGCTCTCGCATCCCAACGTGGTCGTCGTCTATGACGCGGGCACGTTCCGCGACGAAGTCTTCATCGCCATGGAGTTCGTCGAAGGGAACACCGTCACTTACTGGCTGCAATCGGAGAAGCGCAGCTGGCGGGAGGTCCTGCGGGTGTTTCTGGCGGCCGGACACGGTCTGGCGGCCGCGCATGAAAAGGGGCTGGTTCACCGCGATTTCAAGCCCGACAACGTCATGGTGGGCAGCGACAATCAGGTTCGGGTCATGGACTTTGGCTTGGCCCGTCAGGTCGGCGAGCGCGGGGCCACCACCGAAAAATTGAGCACCGTGCCTCTGGCTGCCGGCCGACAGACGCCGCCGCGGGTGACCGCCCCGTCGATGACGAAGACCGGCTCCGGCGAGGATCTTCACGCCACGCTGCTGCTGGGCCAGGGCATCACCAGTCGTGCCATTCCGACCGTGGTTGAATTTGCGCCCTCCACGATGTCGGGCGCTTTCGACGCCCAGTTGACCCGCACCGGAACGATGATGGGCACGCCTGCGTACATGTCGCCGGAGCAGTTCCTGGGCACTGCGGCCGACGCCCGCAGCGATCAGTTCAGCTTCTGTATCGCCCTTTATGAGGGTCTCTACGGACAGCGGCCTTTCTCCGGCAAGTCGATGATGGTTCTGACCGCCAACGTCGTGCAGGGAAAGGTCGACGAGGCCCCGTCGGGCAGTCGGGTGCCGCTGTGGATTCGAAAGGTGCTGTTGCGTGGCCTGTCCGCCGACGCCAACGATCGCTTCCCCTCGATGGAAGCGATGCTGGCCGCGCTGGATCGAGACCCCGGAAAAACACGTCGCAACCGGTTGCTGGCGGTGGGGGCCCTGGCGGTGCCCCTGTTGGTTGGCTGGGGTGTTCGTCAGAGCTTTCAGAACAAAGGGGCGGTCTGCGCGGGCGGTCCCAGCAAGCTGGCCGGGATTTGGGAGATGGGAGGCGGGCCCAGGCAGAGCGAAACACCCATCAAGCAGGCCATCCGGCAGGCGTTCATGGCCACGAACAAACCGTACGCCGCCGACGTCTTTGCCAGCGTCAGCCGCACGCTGAACGGATACGTCGCCGGCTGGGCGGAGATGTACCGCGAATCGTGCGAAGCGACGCAGATGCGCGGCGAGCAGTCGGCGGAAGTTCTGGACCTGCGGATGTCGTGCTTGAACGATCGGCTCGGTGGCGTCAAGGCGCTCACCCACGTCTTCAGCGAAGCGACGGGCCCGGTGGTGGAGAACGCGGTCAATGCGGCCAACGGTCTGGGCGACCTGGCGCGCTGCGCGGACGTGTCTCTGTTGCGGGCGGTGATAAAGCCTCCCGAGGACGTCGACACGCGGGCCAGGGTGGACGAGGTGCGACATCAGCTGGCCGAGATCAAGGCCCTGATGAACTCCGGTCGCTGGAGCGAGGCGATGCGCAAAGGACCGGAGGCGGTCGCAAATGCGCGCACGACCAAATACGCGCCGGTGCTGGCCGAGTCGCTGAACGTGCTGGGCTTCCTTGAGCACAAGTCGGGCGATCCGCGGGCGGCCGAGCAAGCCCTGGAAGAGGCCTATCTGGCTGCCGAGGCATCGCGCCACGATGAAGCCAAAGCAGAAGCCGCCACGGAGCAGGTCTGGGTCGTCGGTTATCTGCAGGGCAAGTTCGCGCAAGGCGAATCGTGGGGCAGGTATGCCGCCTCGACCATCCAGCGCATCGGCGGCCACGAGCGGCTGCAGGCCTGGCTGCTGAATGATCTGGCGGCCACCTACCAGGTGGAGGGGCGGCTGCCGGAGGCGGTGCTGGCGCATCGGCAGGCGCTGGCCTTGAAAGAGAAAGTGTTGCCGCCCGAGCATCCCGACATCGCCACCTCGCTGGGCAACCTGGCCCTGTCGCTGCAAGAAATGGAGCGCTATCAGGAGGCGCTGGACTACATCGATCGGGCCATCGTGATCATCGAAAAAGGGCTGGGCAGCGCCCATCCCGATCTGGCCACGCAGCTGAGCAACCGGGGAGAAATCCTGAACGCGCTGGGGCGTTCAAAAGAAGCGCGCGGTTCTTTTCAGCGCGCGCTGGCAATCTGGGAGAGAGAGCTGGGCGACGATCATCCCAACCTGGCCTATGCGCTGACCGGCATCGGGCAGAGTTATCTGGACGACCATGATCCGGGCGGCGCCATCGTGCCGCTGGAGCGCGCGCTGAAGATTCGAGAGGAGAAGGAGAACGTCGTCGCCAAGCGCGCCGAGACACAGTTCGCGCTGGCCCAGGCGCTGTGGGACAGCAAGCGCGATCGCCGTCGCGCCTCCCTGTTGATCACCAGCGCAAGGGCCGGTTACGTCGAGGCGAAGCAGCCAAAGAAATTGGCCGAGATCGACAACTGGCTGGCTGTGCACAGCTAGCGCGCAGGGCGCGAGCTATGCACCGCTGTCGGTGCACTAGTTGCCGGAGACCGGGGCGGGGGCGATCTTCTGGACGTTCACGCGGACGAAGTCGTCCTGGATTTCCACGTCGGGGTTGGTGGCATCGCCCAGCATGAGCCGCAGCGTCGTGCCTTCGGCCTCGCCGTGTTTGATCCACAGGTTCAGGAACCCGTCGCGACGGATCTTGTAGAACTCCATGGAGATCATCGACTCTGCCTTGGGCAGCGTGATCAGCACGCCCTTGGGGTTGTCCAGCATCTTGAACGACGATCCGGCGGTCGACCCCCGGATGGGGATCAGGATCGAGGCGTGGCCAGCGTCGGCGGCGACGTCGGGGAGATTCTTGCGCCAGGCGGCGCGAGCGATCTCCTTGTCGGTCATCTTGGGTCGTTCAGCGGCGCGCCGGGCGCTGTCAGCGGGCGTCCTGGGGGTGCCGGCTGATTCGGGCGGCGCCGGGGTCGGGGGTGTCTCGGCGTGGGCAGGCGCCGGCGGCGACGGGGCGGGCGGCGTGGCCGCGGCGGGCGGTTGTGCCGCCTGCGCGGGCGGCGCGGCCGCAGGGATGGGTGCCGGGACCGGCGGTGCCGGCGGCGTCGCTGTTGCCGTTGCCGTCGGTACCGGCGAGACGGTGGGCGGCGGTGGTGTCACCGGTCGCGCCCAGTCCGGCTGGGGCAGCAGCATCTGGCCCAGGCCAAAGACCGCACCGGCCGTGAGAAAGGCGATCACGATTCCCACCAGCTGATGGTTGGCTCTCTCTCGAACCTCGGTGCGATGAGGTCCGGGTGGGTGAGTGGCTGAGTGTGTCCTCTGATGGGGCATCGGGCGCTCGACGTCTCTGGCCGAGCCGGGCCGCAGCGTACATCAACGTGAATGTCGCTCGCCAGAGTTTTGCGGGCCCGAGCTCAGGATTTTGTGCGCAGCCAGGCAGCGACGGCCGGCATCAGCCGTTCTCGCAACGTCACGTCCATGCGCATGCGTTCCAGCGTCTGCGCGGTGGCCTGCCGGGCGCTGTCGATCGGGTGCGCGCCCAGGAACTGTTCGACGACGTCCAGGTGCTGGCGGGTTGGAAGGACGCCCAGCGCTTCCACCAGCCGCCGCAGCAGCATCGGCGAGTCGGCCTTGGCGCGCACGGCTTCCCAGCGATCGACGACCAGGGCCAGCGCCTGATCCCGGGTCACCGGGTTTCCGAGGAGCACATTCAGGTACGACGTGAAGTCCTGCATGGGCACGTCGGGCGTCAGCGCCAGCTCGACCGCGGTCGCCGTCAGCGCCGGATCTTCCACCCGGCCAAGGGCATGAAGGTAGCGGCGCTTGGCGGCCGGGTCGGCCTCCGTTTGCGAACGCCGGCGCAGCTCTTCGAAGCGCGCGCGGTCAGCCGTCCGCGCCGCCGCGGTGACGACCACATCCAGCAGGTTGGGATCGACGCCGGCCGGCTTCACGAAACGCTGTTCAGCCTCCGCGATGGCGCCGGACTGGCGCGCCAGCAGGACGGTGGCCCGCAGCAAGGCGGCACGCCGCAGGCGGGTCTCGTCGTCATCGGTGCCACCACCGCTCGATTGCCAGCCTAGGCGCTCGGCCGCCGGCGAGAACAGCCCGCCCACGAACTGCTGGAACCGCGGGCGGTCCTGGTCGGCGAGAAGGCGGTGTTCGATCACCGACAATCGGTTGACCAGCTCGTCGAGGACGAAGTGATCCGGTTCGTCCCGGATGTGGGCCACCAGGTCCAGAAATTCCTCGACGGGGGCGGCCTGGGCGCGGACCTGGGCCCACTGGTCGGAGATGAGGGCCATCCGTTCCTCCGGTGCCAGGTCGGCGAACGACGCCGCCAGGTGCCGGCGCAGGTCACTGTCGTACGCGGTCCGGTAAAAGCCACGGGACTGGGCATTGCCCAGGCACCAGGCCACCGGTCCTTGTGCTTGCAAGCGCACCTGCTGTTCCCCTTCGCGCAGCAGGACGGCCTGCTCCTGAATGCCGCGCGCGTCGCGAAAGCGCAGCACCGCCGGCACCAGCCAGCGGGTGGGCGTTCCCTCCTCGCGCGCGTCGGGATCGGCAAAGAAGCGGCGTTGCTTGATGGTGAGCAGCGGACCGCCACCGTCGGTCACATCCGCCGGATTACCTGCCAGGCTGCCCGACAGGCTGACCAGGGGATAGCCGACCTGGCGGATCCAGCCGTTGGCCAGCTCGACGATCGGTTGCCCCGATGATTCTGCCAGGGCGCCCCACAGATCGTCGGCGGTGGCGTTGGCCTCTCGGTGGCGCCGCATGTAGAGGCGAATCCCCTCGCGAAAGGCGTCCGCACTCAGGAATCCTTCGATCATGCGCAGCACCGCGCCGCCCTTTTCGTAGGTGATGGCGTCGAACGATTCGCCGGCCTCTTCGGCGTTGTGGATGTCGGCCCGGATGGGGTGCGCCGAGCGGAGAGCGTCCAGCAGCAGCGCCGAGCCCTTGCCCATCTCGAAGTCCATCCAGATCCGCCACTCGGGGCGCCACTGGTCCACGATCTTGTAGGCCATCCAGGTGGCGAAGGCTTCGTTCAGCCACAGATCGTCCCACCAGACCATGGTGACCAGGTTGCCGAACCATTGATGGGCCAGCTCGTGGGTGATGACCTCGGCGACGCGCTTTTGTACGCCCAGCGGGGCTGTGGCCACGTCCAGCAGCAAGGCCACCTCGCGGAAGGTGATGGCGCCGGCGTTCTCCATGGCGCCCGCTTCGAAATCGGGCACGCCGATCTGATCCAGCTTGCCGAACGGGTAGGGGAGACCGAAGTAGTCTTCCAGGCGCGGCAGCACGGCGGCGGCCGCCTCCTGGGCAAACGCGGTGAGGTGGCGCTTGCTGGGGACGGCCAGGGTTCGAATGGTCACCCCCCGCGCATCGATGGGTGGGCTGGCCGCCAGCTCGCCCATGATCAGCGCCACCAGGTATGACGACAGCAGCGGGGTGGGCGCGAACACCACGCGGCGCCGTCCCCCCTCCCTGGCCTGGTCACTGACGGCGATGCCGTTGGACAGCGCGACCACCCCGGTCGGAACGTCGTCGAGAGTGATCTCCCAGCGGGCCTTGAACGCCGGCTCGTCGAAGCAGGGGAACACGCGGCGGGCGTCGGCGGCCTCGAACTGGGTGACGGCCAGGCCCCCGGCGCGGTAGAGACCGCGCAACCCCGGACTGAATTTTCCGTTCCAGCGCAGCTTGAGCAGCGCCGGCCCCGCCGGCAAGGACTGGGCAAAGTCCAGGGTGACGGTCTCTCTCTCGGCGTCGACGCGGCGCTCGGTGGCGGCGATTGTTTGCCCGGCGACGATCGCCGTGGCCTCG
>DATLVT010000917.1:0-5214 GCA_035577105.1 Polyangia bacterium | reverse complement strand
CAGATCGCAGGTCGGCCCGACGATCACCCGCGCGCCGGCCGGGGCGTGCGCCGCGCCCGCCTCGTCGGTGAAGAGCACGATGCGCCCGCCGCGGGCCACCACCTCGCTCATGTTCGACATGGTCTTCTCGAAGAGCGCGTCGGTCGGCGCGATGACGATGATCGGGGTCGCCTCGTCCACGAGCGCGATCGGGCCGTGCTTCAGCTCGCCAGCGGCGTAGCCCTCGGCGTGGATGTAGCTGATCTCCTTCAGCTTCAGGGCGCCTTCCAGGGCGATGGGATAATTCGTGCCCCGTCCCAGGAACAGGAAATCGCGCGCCCCGGCGTACTCCTTGGCCAGGCCAGCAAAATCGCCCAGCGCCTCCAGCGTGTCGGCCATCTTCACCGGGATGCCGGCCAGCTCGGCCACCAGATGTTCGGCGGCGTCGATCCCCAGCGCGCCCGTGCGCTTGCCAAAGTTGATCGCCACCAGCGCCAGCGCCGCCAGCTGGGCCGTGAAGCACTTCGTGGACGCCACGCCGATCTCCGGCCCGGCGTGCGTGTACAGCGCCCCGTGCGACGCCCGCGGGATTGCCGAATCGACGACGTTGGAGATGGCCAGCACCCGGGCCCCGCGGATGCGCGCCTCCTTGATCGCCGCCAGCGTGTCGGCCGTCTCGCCGCTCTGGGAGATGGCGATGACCAGGTCGTTGGCCCCGACGACCGGATCGCGGTAACGAAACTCGCTGGCCAGATCCACCTCGCAGGGGATCCGCGACGTCGCCTCGATCAAGAATTTGCCGACCAGCCCGGCGTGATACGACGTCCCGCAGGCCAGCAGCACCACGCGCCGCAGATCGCGCATGCCCAGCTCGAACCCTTCCAGGTCGGCGTCGGCGGTGTCCAGGCGCAGCCGCGCCCGCAGCGTGTCGGCGATGGCGCGCGGCTGCTCGTGAATCTCCTTGAGCATGAAGTGCGGATAGCCGCCCTTCTCCGCCTGCGCCGCGTCCCACATGATGGTTCGCGGGACGCGTTCAATCCGGCGTCCCGACAGATCGCTGATCTGCGCGCCGGTCGCCGTGATCTCGACGATGTCGCCGTCCTCGAGAAAGATCACCCGGCGCGTGTGCTCCAGGATGGCCGGCACGTCGGAGGCCAGAAAGGTCTCGCCGTCGCCCAGGCCGATGACCATGGGCGAGGCGCTCTTGGCGGCCACGATCTGCCCCGGGTGGCGATCCGACACCACCACCAGCGCATACGCGCCGTGGACCTGGCGCAGCGCCACCCGCAGACCCTCGACCAGCGACGGCGCGCCCGCCGCCACCGCCTCGTCGATCAGGTGCGCCACGATCTCGGTGTCGGTCTCCGACGCGAAGACGCGACCGGCCGCCTCCAGGCGCGCCCGCAGCGACAGGTAATTTTCGATGATGCCGTTGTGGACGACGGCGATGGGACCGACCTTGTGCGGATGCGCGTTCGACTCCGACGGCCGCCCGTGCGTCGCCCAGCGCGTGTGCCCGATGCCCAGCGTGCCCGCCGGCGGGTCGCTGGCGATCAGCGCCTCCAGCCCGGCCAGCTTGCCCCGGCAGCGAACCACCTTGATGATCCCGTCGCCCCCCGCCACCGCCAACCCAGCCGAGTCATAGCCTCGGTACTCCAGGCGACGCAGCCCCTTGATGAGCAATGGCGTCGCGGGCCGCGGACCAACATATCCAACGATGCCGCACATGTCGCTGGGCGACATGATATCAACCCGGATCGTCCCATGGCCACTCTTGTTTGCACGACGATGCCGGCGCGAATAGCATCGCCCCTTTCATGACAGCCGGTTCCTCTCACACCGCCGACGCTGATCCCGCGCGCCAATCGACCTCGCCCCCATCGGCGGGGCCGCCACCGTCGGGACCGACGCCACGCCGGCCGTTTTTCGCCGGCTTCTCGTTCTCCGGCTTTTCGCTGAACCAGCTGACGGATCGCCAGGTGGCCTGGGGCGTGGTCCTGATGGGCCTTCTCATCTACGTCCCCCTGGCCGGCAGCTACGGGCTCTACGATCCTTGGGAGACCCACTACGGCGAGGTGGCGCGCCAGATGACCCAGCGGCGCGATTACATCAGCCTGTGGTGGCCGGGCGCGCCCATCGACGCCGACCACTTCTGGTCCAAACCGGTGCTGTCGTTCTGGATCATGAGCCTGTCGATGCACCTGTTCGGCCTGGGCGGCAACTTGCCGTCCGGCGAGCTGGCGCTGTCGACCCGCCCCGAATGGGCCCTGCGCTTGCCGTTTTGCCTGATGGGCGTGCTGGGCATCTACGCCGTCTACCTTTGCCTCTCGCGTTTCGTCAGCCGCCGGGCCGGCGTGCTGGGCGCCGTCGTCATCGCCACATCGCCCCTGTACAGCCTGGTGGCGCGCCAGGCGATGACCGACATGGCGTTCGTGGGACCGATGACCATGGCCCTGGTGCTGGGCGCCCTGGCCCTGTTCGACGACGAGGACGAAGTGCTGCCGCGGCGGCAGTGGCGGCGCCTGTCATGGCCACACCACCGGCTGTTCTACCTGGCCGTGGCGGTCTTTGCGGTCGCCGCCCTCCCGCAGATCATCGTCGACTGCATCCAGCTGCGGTGGACCTTCAGCGTCGCGCACCACGCGGTCACCCTGCCGGGGATCTTGCTGATGCTCCCCTGGATCATCGGGGCCGCGGCCTTCCTGTGGCTGGCCGCGCGGACCAGCTACAAGGCGCCCCTGTACCTGTACGTCGCCGCCGTGCTGTGCGGGCTGGCCATGCTGGCCAAGGGGCTGGCCGGCCTGGGCCTGCCGGTGCTGATCTTTCTGGCCTACCTGCTGTTCACCTGGAGCTGGAAGCGCCTGGGGCGCGCTCAGATCGGGTTCGGCATCGCCGTGGCCCTGATCGCCTGTGCCGTTGTGGCAGTGCCGTGGCACCAGTCCATGCTGATTCGGCACGGCCTCCCCTTCTGGGACGAGCTTTACGGTGACAACCACTGGCGACGGCTGGTGCTGGGGCGCCACGGCGATCGCGGCACCTTCGAGTACTTCATGCGCGAGCTGGGCTATGCCGTGCTGCCATGGATCGCCATCGCCCCCGCCGCGCTGGCCGCGGTGGTCATGCGCCCCCTGCGCGACGTGCGCAAGCAGGGGATCTTCTGGTTCGGGGCCATCTGGTTCGTCTCCGCGTACGCCCTGGTGTCGCTGTCGGTCACCAAGTTCCACCATTACATCCTGCCGGCGCTGCCGGGGCTGGCCATCGTGATCGGCTGCTATCTCGACGATCTGCTCGATCGAGCGGACGGACGGGCCGCCGCCGCCAGCGCCATCGTCGGCGTACCGCTGCTGGCGCTGGTGCTGCACGACCTGGTGGGGGCGCAGAACGGCGCCCAGCATTTCATCTGGCTGTTCTCGTACGACTACATCAACACGCCCAGAGGCCGGCCCTGGCCGCCCAGTCTCAACTTCGGACCGACGCTGATTGGATTCGCCGCCGTCCTGGGCGCGTTCACCCTGGGACTGGCCTGGCGAAGGATACAAAGGGCGGCGTTAATCGGTCTTTGCCTGACCGCCGTCGCCTTCACGTATTTCCTCCTGGACGGGTACATGCGGAAGGTCACCCCTTACTGGACGCAGAAGGGGCTGATCGCCAGCTATTACAAGCTACGCCGGTCCCCGAACGAGCATCTGCTGGCCTGGCAGATGTACTGGCGCGGGGAGAATTTTTACACCGCCAACGAGATCTTCCAGGGCCCCCGGGAAGAGCGAACCGTCTTCCTGGGCGACCGAAACGTCGAGAATTTGAAAGATTGGATGAACCGCCATCGCGGTCGCCGCGCCTTCTTCCTGGTCGAGAGGAGCCGCTGGAACCAGCTGGAGGGGATCGTCCCCGCCGACGCCCGCGCCTCGCTGAAGATGGTGGACGAGGGCAACATGAAGTTTGTCCTGGGTCGCATCGACCTGTGATGCCCGACGGGGACGGGGCCAATTTTTACAATTGGCGCGTCGAGCAACTTTCGCGCCGCGCGTGATCACCCTGTCCAGAATTCCGGATAAATTCGTTTGGCACCAAAAATACTCTCGGTGACCGGACGTAAGCCTGATCACTCTGAAGGACCGTCCTACATGTGCGAACGGGTGTCCAAAATCACGAAAACACTCGATTTGACATATTGACAAGCCGCGCTGCTGCCATGACACTGCCTGGGCCCAAACTTTCACTTCGGGGAGGTCCGCGGTGCTCAAGCTTCGCTCAATTTTCGTTACATCATTGCTCACAGGTCTCGTCGTTACGTCCAACTTTGGTTGCGGAGGTTCAAGCTCGAACCCCGACACCAACAAAACCGACGCCAAGGATGCCCTTGACGTCCTCAAAGACACAGGAGGCACGGGAGGCTCCGCCGTTGAGGTGAAGCCAGAAACTACCGTCACCGACGCCTCCGACGCCAAGGACGCGGTTGACGCAGCCGACACCGGCGATGTCGCCAAAGACTCGGTGGACGTTGCCGAAACCGGCGACGTCGCCAAGGACTCGGTGGACGCCACCGACGGCAGCGAGGCCGGCGAGACGACCCCTCCGACCTGTCCGACGACGCCCATTTGCGTGCTCACCAACAAGCGCTGCGGCCCCGGCGGTGGAACGCAGACATGCGTGATCGCTACCAGCGGCGCTAACATCGGTTGCCCTGACTGGAATGCAGAAACCGCATGCGGCGCGCACCAGACCTGCGGAAGCGGCACCTGCGCTTGCAACACGGCTCCTGCCGGCTGCACGGCGGAAGGCACCTTCTGCGACGCGAACAGCGCCAAGGCCACCTGCGCGAAGGACGCCCAAGGGTGCTTCTTCGTCTCGGTCGCCGCGGCTGCCTGTCCGACGAATCAGAGCTGCACAGGCGCTCTCCCGACTGCATCGTGCACGTGCAATAACACAAACTGCACAGCGGCTGGACTGACCTGTGCCGATTCGCACACGGTTCGTACGTGTTCCGCCGATGGCAGCGCTCTTCACTGCCTTGTCGCAGCCGATAGCAGCTGCGGCCCAATCAAGACCTGCTCTGGCGGCGCGTGTGCTTGCCCCGCAAGTACCGGCACGCATGAGAATGAGGGCTGCAATCGGGCCACGAACGCAGACATCTGCGACGCCAACCACATTCTCACCTGCGTGCGCGACACCGACAGCGGCTGCGACATCTGGAAGGTTGCTCCGGACGGTCTTTGCGAGTCCGACAATGGCGGC
>DATLVT010000916.1:0-2312 GCA_035577105.1 Polyangia bacterium | reverse complement strand
CCTCGCGTGACGGGACGCGCTGCCCGATGTTCCTCATCCACCGCAAGGACGTGCCGCCCGACGAGCGCCGGCCCACGGTGCTGTACGGCTATGGCGGTTTCAACGTCGACATCTTGCCGGCCTGGTCGCCGTCGATCATCCCGCTGCTGGAAGCGGGCGGCGTCTATGCGGTGGCCACCCTGCGCGGCGGCGGCGAATACGGCGAGGCCTGGCACCAGGGGGGCATGCTGGGCCACAAGCAGAACGTCTTTGACGACTTCGTGGCCGCCGCCGAATGGCTGGTGAAGAGCAAGATCACCTCGCCCGCCCACCTGGCCGCGCTGGGCCGATCAAACGGCGGGCTGCTGGTCGGCGCGGCGGTCACCCAGCGACCGGAGCTGTTTCGGGCCGCGGTCTCGGGCGTGCCGCTGCTGGACATGATCCGCTATCACAAGTTTCGTCTCGCCCAGCTCTGGATTCCGGAGTACGGTTCCGCCGCCGATCCGGCCCAGTTCAAATGGCTGTATGCCTACTCGCCTTACCATCACGTGAAGGACGGCGTCGCTTATCCCGCCGTGCTGTTTTCGACCGCCGACACCGACACCCGTGTCGATCCGTTGCACGCCCGCAAGATGACCGCGCGCCTGCAGGCTGCCAGCGCCAGCGCCGGCAGCCCCGGCAGCAACGAGGTCGCGCGCCCCATCCTGTTGCGCCTGGAGAACAAGGCCGGCCACGGCGCCGGCAAGCCGCTGGCCGCGACGATCGCCCAGCTGGCCGACGAGTGGGCGTTTCTTTTTTCCCAGCTGGGCGTGGCACCCTAGAAACGTCCTTGCGAACACTCTTGGGGACACTCCGATGATGCGCGTGATCATTCTATTCGGCGGCCGTTCGGCGGAGCACGAGGTGTCGATCCTGTCGGCGCGCAACATCTGGCTGGCGCTGGACAGAGATCGTTTTCAGCCAGTGCTGGTCAGCATCGACAAGCAGGGGCAGTGGCGGCGCGAACCGGAGGCGACCCTGGCCGGCGCGGTGGGCGATCCGAAACGCCTGCGCCTTGACCCCGGCGCCCCGCCCCTCGGCTGGTCGGACGCCGCCGGACCCGATGACATCGTGTTTCCGATCTTGCACGGCGCCTACGGCGAGGACGGCACGGTGCAAGGGTTGCTGGATTTTCTCGACGTCGGTTACGTCGGGGCCGGCGTCCTGGGGTCAGCCATCGGCATGGACAAGGACGTCAGCAAGCGGCTGCTGCGGGACGCCGGCCTGCCGGTCGTGGATTTTCGATTGCTGTCCGCGGCCGAGCTGGAAGACGCCCCGCACACGGCGCTGGCCCGCGCGCGCGAGCTGGGTTTCCCGCTGTTCGTCAAACCGGCCAACACCGGATCGTCGGTGGGCGTGACGCGCGTGAAATCCGACGAGGCGCTGGAGGCGGCGGTGCGCGCCGCGCTGACCTTCGATCGCAAGGTGATCCTGGAGGGCGCCGTCGACGCGCGCGAGATCGAATGCGCCGTGCTGGGCAACGATCGCCCGCAGGCGTCGGTGCCGGGCGAGATCGTCGTCGGTCGCCAGCACGAATTTTATTCGTACGACGCAAAGTACGTCGACCCGAACGGCGCCGCGCTGCGTATTCCCGCGGATATCTCGCCGGCGCTGCAACAGAAGGTGCAGGCCCTGAGCATCCGCACCTTTCAGGTGCTGGAGCTGTCGGGCATGGCCCGCGTCGATTTCTTCCTGGACCGGCAGTCCGGTGCCCTGTTCGTCAACGAGGTCAACACCATCCCCGGCTTCACCGCCATGTCGATGTACCCGAAAATGTGGGAAAGCTCCGGCCTGAGCCAGACCGCGCTGGTTTCCCGGCTGATCGACCTGGGAATCGAACGCCGGGACGCCCGGCGCGCACTGGCCCAGCCTGGCCAAAAACCACTGTAATACAACGATTTTATCAGGATCAGGTCCGGTCCCCGCACGGCGCAGGGGGAGAGTCCAGCATTTTTTGTTTTTTGCCGCGTATCCTTCCTCCGCGTGGCTCGTATCTAGATTTCGTGGAAAAGGAACCAACGTTAGAGGCGGTCAAGCGCAGCGTGGGACGACCTTCGAAGGCCCAGCCTTTCCGGGCTTTCGTCGTGGACTTGCTGCTCAAGCAACCCAACCTGCGCTCGCTGGAGATCGTCGAGCGCGCCAAGCAGGCCGGCTATCACGGCGGCAAGAGTGCGCTTTATTCCCTGATCGCCAGCGTGCGTCCGCGCCGCAGCCGCCCCCTGGGTCACCAGGACAAGGTGCCGGGGGAGATCTCGCGGCACGGGTTCGGCCAGGCCGACGTGCGGTTCCGGAAC
>DATLVT010000915.1:0-3614 GCA_035577105.1 Polyangia bacterium | reverse complement strand
CGCCGCGCCCGCGTCGCCGGCAGCGCCGCTGTGGAGACAGATGGCGTGCTGGCCGCGTTCACGCGGGCCATGGAGAGCGAGACGGTGCGCCGGCGCGTGGCCTTCGTGCTGCTGATGACCGTTCTGAACGTCTTCATCTTCTCGACGGTGACCTACCGGGCGGTGACCTTCATGGACACGCCCCAGTTCTGCGGCACCACCTGCCACAAGGTGATGCAGCCGGAATACGACGCTTACAACCAGTCACCGCACAGCCGCGTCGCCTGCGTGGAGTGCCACATCGGCAGCGGCGCGCCGTCCCTGCTGAAGGCCAAGCTGACCGGACTGCGCCAGGTCTGGGGCGTGGCCACCGGCAACTTTCACCGGCCCATCGAGACGCCCGTGCACAATTTGCGTCCGGCCACCGAAACCTGCGGCAACTGTCACCAGGCCAACCGGCAGAGCGGGATGCGCCTGGATTTCCGGGTCCACTTCAAGGAGGACGAAGCGAACACGCCGCAGGTCACCGCGATGATGGTGAACGTGGGCGGCCAGGATCGGCGCACCGGCGAGTGGAGCGGCATCCACTTTCACGCCAGCACCCGTTATCGCATCCGTTACGAATACCTGGACGAAAAGCGCGAGACCGTGGGACGGATCCAGAAGCTGGACGGCGACAAGGTCGTCAAGGAATGGCTGCCCCCCAAGGATCGCCCGGCGGCGGCGGTGGTGGGGACGCGCACCATGGACTGCGTCGATTGCCACAACCGGGCCACGCACGTCTACGACGCCTCCCCGACGGCGGCGGTGACGCGCGCCCTGTCCGACGGACAGCTCGATCGCAAGGTCCCCTGGCTCTATCAGACCAGTGTGCGCGTCCTGAAGGCAGCCACGCCGTCGCGCGACCAGGCCCAGGCCCACTTTCGGCAAGCGCTGGAAGCGGCGTACGGGCGCGACCACGCCGCCCAGACACCGTCGGGTGAAAAGCTGGACCAGGCGGCGACCGCCTTGACGGCGCTGTACCACCGCAACGTTTACCCGGACATGAACCTGACCTGGAGCAACTACCGCAGCCAGATCGGCCACGGCGGCCCCGATCCCGGCAAGTTCAAGTGGCAATGCTTCCGCTGCCACGCCGGCGATCACAAGACCGCCGAAGGCCAGGAGCTGTCGTCAAAGTGCGAGCTCTGCCACGAGGTGGTGGCCAAAGACGAGCTGCCGGGCGATCTGCCGGACGAGATCAAACCATTCTTGCGACTGTGAATCAACGAACCGACAAAGGAGACACGACAATGAGCCGCACATCGTACGTCACCACTCTGGGCGCCATCGCCACTGTTCTCTTCGTCACGCTGTGGGCCGGCCCGGCGGCGGCGGAGGTCGACAAGAAGATCGTGCGGACCTGGAAGGCCAAGTGTTCCTCCTGTCACGCCGAGGATGGCACCGGCGCCACCGACCAGGGCAAGAAGATGGGTGTGCGCGACATGACCGCGGCCCCGTTCTGGAAGGATCTCACCGACGCCAAGATGAAGGACGCCATCACCAATGGCATCAAGCAGACCAAGAACGGCGTGACCCAGGAGATGGAGCCTTACAAGGACAAGATCAAGCCCGAGGACATCGACGCCCTGGTGGCCTACGTGAAGAGCTTCAAGAAGTAACTGGCGACGACGGCGACGGCGACGGCGGCGACGGGGAACCAAAAACTCATGTCCTCATCCAGGCAGTCCACGGCGGCGGCGGCGCTCTTGGTCGCGATGCTGGCCATGGCGGCTTCCTGCGCCAAGGCTCGGCCCGACGTGGTCGGCGCGCCCCGCTGCGTGAACTGGAAGGAGGACATCGCCCCGCTGTTTCGCGACCGCTGCAGCAGCTGTCACAGCGGCCCGGCGGCCGCCGCTGGCTATGACACCGGATCATACGCCGGCGTCATGGGTGGCGGCAGCGACGCGGTGGCGAACGCGACCGCCGGCGACGCCAGCTCGCGCCTGTTGAGCACGCTGGATCCGGCCAGCGCCGATCGCGTCCATCAGGCCGTCAGCGACGTCTCGACAACGGTGCGGACCTGGGTGGTCGATTGCAACCTGTCCTTCGTCCAGTCGTCGATCCATGGCGGCGGAATTCTGGATCCCGCGTCGCCCGATTTTCACGGGAAGGTCTTGAGAGACCAGAAATACGACTTTCAGGTCTGTCAGAAATGCCACGGCGACGATTTCAGTGGCGGCACCTCGCGCGTCGCCTGCCTGAGCTGTCACAAAGAAGGCCCCACCGCGTGCGCGACCTGTCACGGCTCGCTGGCCCAGCGCGGGACGCACGCCGCGCACCTGGGCGGTGGCAAACTGGGCAAGACGTTCGCCTGCGCCGAGTGCCACGTGGTCCCGTCCGTCTACACCGACGTCGGCCACATCTTCCTGGCTGACGGCTCGCTGGATCCGGCGCCCGCCGAGGTCAAGCTGGGGGCCACCGCCGCCCTGACGCTGGCAGGAGCGGCCAACACCCGCGTGGCGGCGCCGTCTTTCGACGCGGTCACGCAGAGCTGCAGCAACATCTACTGTCACGGCGCCACGCTGGGCGACAGCGCTGCCGGCAACACCGAACCCAGGTGGAACTCCCCGGGCACCGGTCAGGGCGATTGCGGCAGCTGCCACGGCCTGCCCCCCAACCACAGCGGCACCATGTCGTGCGTCAGCTGCCATCCCAGCGTGGTCGACAAGGATCGCAAGGTCATCTCCAGCGACAAGCACATCAACGGCAGGGTCGACTTCGGCGATCCCGCGGCGGGATGCTCTGGTTGCCACGGCACCATGTTCAACGCCGCGCCACCCCCGGCGCCCGGCGGCGAGACGGCGACGTCGGTCCTGGGCGTGGGCGCGCACCAGGCGCACGTCAGGGCCACGGCGCACCTGCGCGGGCCCATCGCCTGCAACGATTGCCACCGCGTCCCCGCCGAGGTGTCCAGCCCCGGCCACATCACCGGCCACGCCGCTGGCGCCGTCGACACCGAAGGCGCCGAAGTCTTCCCGCCCGATCCGACCGTCGGCGTCCTGGCCTCGTCGGACGGCGCCGCGCCCGGCTGGGATCGACAGACCGCCACCTGCAGCAACGTTTACTGTCATGGCGGCGGCGTCAAGCTGGGTAGCGATGCCACGCCCGACGTCGCGCGCGCGCCGGTCTGGACGGCGGCCGCCGGGAGCCTGACCTGCGGGACGTCCTGTCACGGACTGCCCCCGACCCTGGCGCCGCACCTGCCGACCATGACCCGGCTGGATTGCGGCACCTGCCACACGCGCACCGTCGATCCGGCCGGCCAGGTGATCGTCTCGGGCCCGCCGGGCGCCGAGACCAGCGCCCACATCAATGGAGTCGTCGATGTCGGGAAATAGGGCGGGAAGATCGTTGGGCCTTGCGCTGCTGGCGACGGTACTGGCCGGGGCCGCCGCGCACGGCGAGACCGTCGACGCAACGTCGACGACATTGCTGGTCGGGCGCCAGGATCCGCGCGACGGCGTCATTCACACCGCGGTGCCGGCGTACGAGCTGGTCTCGGTCCGCGCCACCGACCTTCGTCTGCGCGGCGTCGAGGACCTCAACGTCGTGATGTCGGGCTGGGGTGCGGTGGTGCTGGGCGACACCCTGGA
>DATLVT010000914.1:0-10416 GCA_035577105.1 Polyangia bacterium | reverse complement strand
GGCGAATAGGCGGCCTTGATGATGGGGAACACCCGATGCATCAGCGCCATGTCTTTCACCTGCTCGGTGGCGGGGCGAGCCACCATGGTGACCTCACGCGACGAGCGGGACTCGACCAGCTCGGCCGCCTTGCCGGCGACGATCAGCATCGGTGACGGGTGCCGGCGGCGGAAGACCACTTCTCCGACTCGCTTCAGCTCTTCCACGTAATCGGTCAGATAAACCGTCGCCACCGCAATTAGTCGTAACATTTCGCACGGCTTGCCGCCACCCGATCGCCATGCGGTCGCGCCGGAACGGGATGCTGAAAGGTCGCGCGCCGGTAGCCGACGTGGTGGGGGCTCCTACAGCGCACCCGCCGGGAATCGTCGAACCGTCACGCCGCTGGCGATTCGGGTCCGTCGTCGGATCCGGCGTCGGGGCCGTCGCGCTCACCAGAGGTCTCCCCGTCGTCGTCCTTGCCGGCCTTCTCCTGCTCGGCGATCTCGGCGCGAACCTGCTCCATGTCCAGCGCCTTGACCTTCTCGACCAGTTCGTCCAGGGCGGCGGCGGGAACCATGCCGGGCCGGGCGAAGACCAGAATCTGGTCGCGGAAGACCATCAAGGTGGGGATGGCCTGGATCTGAAACGTGCCAGCCAGCGCCGGCTGGTCCTCGGTGTTGATCTTGGCGAAGGTCACGTCGGTGAATTTTTCCGCCGCTTTTTCATAAATTGGCCCGAAGGCCCGGCAGGGGCCGCACCACGGCGCCCACCAATCTATGACCAGAATCCCTGGCTTCTTTACCTGCTCTTCAAAGGTTTCGCTGGTCAGTGCGACCGTCGGCATGTGACCTCCGATTGTCAGTATACGAGGCAACAGAGAGATGTCCCACCGCAAGTCGCGGTATCTTAGGCGGGTGATTGACGTCCGCGATCTCTACAAGACGTATCGCGTGCACAAACGCGCCCCAGGCCTGCTGTCGGCCATGCGGTCCGTGCTGCACCGTCAATACGAGACCGTCAAGGCGGTGGAGGGTCTGTCGTTCCACATCGCCGAGGGCGAGCGCGTGGGATTTCTGGGACCGAACGGCGCCGGCAAGACCACGACGCTGAAGGTGCTGTCCGGGCTGCTGCATCCCACTTCAGGGACGGTGGAGGTGGGCGGTTTTGTCCCCAAGATGCGCGACCCGCGCTTCCTGCAGCTGATCACGCTGGTGATGGGGCAAAAGCAGCAGTTGCTGTGGGACCTGCCGCCGACCGAGACGTACGCCATGAACCGCGCGCTTTACGACGTCCCGCGGGCGCAGGCCGATGGGACGGTGAAGGCGCTGGTCGAACTGCTGGACATCGGCGATCTGATCGGCAAACCGACGCGCCAGCTGTCCCTTGGTGAACGAATGAAGTGCGAGCTGGTGGCGGCGCTGCTGCACCAGCCGCGCGTGCTGTTCCTGGACGAGCCGACCATCGGCCTGGACGTGTCGATGCAGGCCAAGATGCGCGAGTTCATCCGCGACTATAACCAGAAGTTCGGCGCCGCCGTCCTGTTGACCAGCCATTACATGGACGACGTGGTGGCGCTGTGTCCGCGGGTGATCGTCATCGACCGCGGTCACCTGATCTATGACGGCGACCTGAAGGAACTGGTGCGGCGGGTGCGCCCGGACAAGCGGATCTCCATTCGCCTGTCGGCGCCCATCGAGCGCGCTCAGTTCGAGAAGCTGGCCACGGTGGTTTCGTACGACGCAGCCCAGGTGGTGCTGAGCGTGCCGGCGGTGCGCGTGAACGTGGTGGTGCGCGACGCGCTGGCCACCATGCAGGTCGTCGACCTGACCATCGAAGATCCGCCCGTGGAAGAGGTGATGCGCGAGCTGTTCCTGGAGCAGCAACGCGAGCGCGCCGCCGTCGCCGAGGCGTCGCGGTGATCGGCCGGGCCCTGCGCGCCTACCCGACGCTGCTGCGGGTGGGGCTGTCGGAGGTGGTCGCCTATCGCGCCGAATTCTTGGTCTGGATCCTCACCACCAACATGCCGCTGGTGATGCTGGCCATCTGGCACGCGGTGGCCGCCGACGGTCCGGTGGGGCGATTCGATCAAAAACAGTTCACCGCCTATTACCTGGCCGTGCTGGCGGTGCGCCTGCTGACCAGCACCTGGGTGGTCTGGCAGATGTCGATGGAGATCCGCGACGGCAGCCTGTCGTCAAAGCTGCTGCGCCCGCTGCACCCGCTGGTGGCCTACAGCGCCGAACATCTGGCGGCGGTACCCATGCGCGTGCTGGTCATCTCGCCCGTGCTGGCGCTGCTGGTGTTCGTGGCCGGGGATCGGCTGGCCCTGCGCGACCCCACCATGGTGGCGATCATCGTGGCGTCGCTGCTGGGGGCCTGGCTGCTGATCTTCTTCACGATGGTGCTACTGGGGGCGCTGGCCTTCTTCGTGGAAAGCGCGCTGGGGCTTTTCGAGCTGTGGCTGGCGGTGCACGCCATCCTCTCCGGGTACCTCTTGCCGCTGGAATCGCTGCCCACCTGGTTTCAAGGGATCGCCCGCGTGCTGCCGCCCCGGTTCATGCTGGGGTTCCCGGTGGAGACGCTGATCGGCCTGCGCACGCGGTCGCAGGCGCTGGTGGAGCTGGGCGCGCAGTGGGGTTACGTGGTGGGGTTCTTCTTCCTGTCGATGGCGGTGTGGCGCGCCGGTGTCAAACGCTTTGCTGCGTACGGGGGATGAGGTGCCGGTGATCGAGCCGCCGATATCGACGTCGACGTCGACGTTACCTGGGGCGGCGCCTGCCCCGCTGGCCGCGCCGTCGCTGGGCGCGACCATCGCCCGGTATGCGCGCCTGCTGCGCGTCCAGGCGCGCGTCGCCGTCATCAGCGCCATGCAATACCGCGCCGATTTCCTGGTTCGCGGGAGCATCGCCCTGCTGTGGACGGGCGTGACGCTGGTGCCGATCCTGGTGGTGTACGGTTCTCGCAAGTCGGTGGCCGGCTGGTCATTCCCGGAGGCGCTGGTCGTGGTCGGGTGGTTCACGCTGCTGAAAGGAATCCTGGAGGGCGCCATCAGCCCCAGCCTGACCGCCGTGGTCGAACACGTGCGCAAGGGAACGCTGGACTTCGTGCTGCTGAAACCGGCCGACGCGCAGTTTCTGGTTTCGACCGCCAGCTTCGAGCCGTGGCGGGTCCTGGACTTCATCAGCGCGGTGGCCATCTTCAGCTATGCCTTTCGCCAGCTGCACCGCTGGCCCCGATTGTCGGCGGTGCTGCTGTCCCTGCTGTTTCTGGGCGTGGCGGTGCTGGTGCTGTACGCGATCTGGATCCTGGTGGTCAGCGCCGCTTTCTGGGTGGTGAAGGTGGACAACCTCAGCTATCTGTTCGGATCGCTGTTCGACGTCGCCCGCTGGCCCATCAACGTCTTCGAGGGCGCGCTGCGGATCGTCTTCACGTTCGTCTTCCCGGTGGCCATCATGACCACGTTCCCGTCGCTGGCCCTGCTGGGCAAGCTGGCGTTGTCCGACGCGGCGCTGGCGGTGGTGGGGGCGGTGGCCTTCGCCGCCATCGCCCGCCAGGTGTGGATGCGCGCCCTGGGGCACTACACGTCCGCCGGTGGCTAGGGAGCGCGGCGCGGGTCAGTGTGCAGGGGGACGGGCGCGCATCATTTCATAGCTGCGGAAGCGGGCGCGCTTGAAGCGCAGGCTGGCGTCGCGATCGCGCGGTTTGTATCGCGTGCCGTGGGCGACATAGCGGGTCCCGCTGCCGCCGTGATAGCTCACCTGCACCGCCAGACGGGTGCGGGGGCGAAAGCTCTGGTCGACCTGGTAGACGACGGCGGTGGTGACGTTGCTGACGGCGGTCTCCGCGCCGAAGTTCACGAGGCCGTTGATGCCGCCGCTCAGGAACGAATGGGCGGCGCCGCTGGCCACGTGCATCCCCAGCTCGGCCTGGGCGTCCAGCAGCATCTTGTCCTCGGCGGCCAGCGTCTGCGGGCCCAGGTTCTCGCGCAAGGTGGCGATGATTCCGCGCGTGTAGCCCAGCTGCGAGATGACAAACACCTCGCTGCCGCCGTCGGCCCAGGCCATCGCTTCCTGCAGACCCCAGGCGGCCTCGGCGCGCCCCGCCAGCTCCAGCGCCCAGCCGTCGTGACCGCCGTTCTGCGCCGTGTACGTGGGGGCGCATTTGACGCCAAAGCGTCCGCGGCGGGTGAGATCGGCGTAGACGATCCCGACCGGCAACGGACCGCTCCCGGCCGGCCGAAAGCGAAAGACCGCGAACCGTTCCTCGCCGAAGGGCACGGCGCCGATGCGGACAGAGACGTGGCCGCCCGAGGCGACGTAGTCGTAACCGATCACCTCTTCCAGCACGAGCCCTGGCGGCATGGCGACGTCGATGTCGGTGCCACGGGCGGCGCTGCGCAGGATGGCGCCCGCTTCCCGCTGGAAGATCTGGGCCATGCCGGCCGGGCTGTCGACGTAATAATAGTTGCCGCCCGAGGCATCGGCGATCCCCTGCATGAGGAGCTCGTCATGATCCTGGCCGAAGCCGATGGTGGTGACGCTGACGCCGCGTTCGGCGGCGCGGGCGGCGATGCGGGCCAGCTCTTGCGGATCGCTGATGCCGATGTTGGGCTGCCCGTCGGAAAAAAGGATCAGCTGGTTCACCTGCCACTCCTGGAAGGCGCTGAACACCTCGGCCAGCCCGGCCAGCAGTCCGCCCGACATGAACGTCCCGCCGCCGTCGCGCAGGGCGGCCACGCCGGCCAGGGCTGCGTTGCGGGTGTTCGCGTTGATGATCACGAGCGGCACCGCTTCGAACACGCCGTCGGAGAAGGCGATCACCGAGACGCGATCGCCGTCGCGCATCTGGCCGATGAAGGTCTGGGCCGCCAGCAACATGTTGCGGAAGGGCTCGCCGGCCATCGACCCGGAACGATCGAGCACCAAGGCCACGTTCAGCGGCGCCAGCGTGGCCGAGGGGGCGCGACCACGGACGCTGACCGCCGCGTAGAGAAGCCCCGTCGACGTGCGAGGCCCGACGCCGCAGGAGATGTCCACGGCGGCGGTGGCGGGATTGTCCATCACCGGCTGCGGCCAATCGGGCGCGGGGGCCATGGCGAAGACTTGTTCCTCGGTGAGGGCGCTCATGCCCGGGGTGACCGGCAGCGGTGGAACGAAGGTGGCGCACCCGGTGGCGCCGGCGGCCGTCAACGCGCCGCCGAGGGCAATCACGGCCAGTACACAACGAGGGAGCAGGCGAGCTGGATTCATGGCCGCAGCAGGATATCTGAAATCGTCCCGACCATGAGACCGATGTACACGACGCGGCGGCCGCGCGAGAAAATGTGACGATTTGGTAGGCTGCCGCAATCATGGAGACAGCGATCATCGTCGGGGCTCGCACGCTGGGAAAGGCCGTCGCCGAATATCTGGGGGCGCGCGGCTGGGAGGTGGTCTCCGCCGCTCGCACGCGCGCGGACGTCGACCGCGTCGCGGCAGCGGTGACGGCGGCCGGCGGGCGCGGCGTGGGCGTGGTCTGCGATCTCACCGATCGGGCCTCGCTGGAGGCGCTGGTCCGCGAGCAGACGCGGGTCGACCTGTGCATCTGCGCGCAGACCGCCGGCGGACGGTTCGGATCGCGACCGCTGCTGGAGATCGACGACGCCGAGCTGGACCGCAGCTATGCCAGCTATCTGCGCGGCACCTGGAATCTGTTGAAGGCCGTGGGGCCCAAGCTGGTGGCCCAGGGTTCCGGAACGTTCATCCAGATAGGGACGTCGTCGGGCGTGCGCACGAAGGAGGGCTTCGCCCCGCTGGGGGCCATTCAGCACGGCCTGCGGGCGCTGGTCCAGGTGGCGGCGCGGGAATGGCGCGGCGGCGGCGTGCACGTCGCCTACATTCCGGTGGACGGCCCCATCGCCAGCGAGCGAACGAAAGAATGGCTGGCCAAGGCCGGGGCCGAGCGCGGCATCCCGCAGGAAGAGATCGCCCGCGCCTGCGAATACCTGCACCGGCAAGACCGGCGCGCCTGGACGCACGAACTGGTGTTACGCCCGGTCGGTGGTGACTGGACCGGGCCGACGTAGGTTCGCCGCCGTCATTTGATGTTGGAGGTCCGCGGTGTTCAGCCGCCGGGCGGTTCGTCAACAGCGCCGTCCGAGGCCGCATCGCCGGCCCCGACGTCCGCGCTGGACGTCCCACCGTCGCTGGGCCCCGTGCGCTCGATCGAGCCGTCGCCCCCCCCGTCGACGCTGGCGCCCGGGCAAAAATCGGCCTCCCAGGTCCAGGTGAACGACGTCAGTCGCGAGCACTGATTGGGCGAGCTGAGACAGACCGCGGTGTCGCCGCTGTAGCACCAGCCGCAGCCCAGCGCCCGCGTGCAACCGGTGCATGACGCGAATTTCTGGCAGTCTGGATAGTAGTACCCGTTATAGCGGTTCTGATCGTCGTAGACGCATCCGCCGATCATCAGGGCGACCAGCAAGCCCAATGTGAGGTGCCTCATTAGATAGTCCTTTCTTCAAGTTCGGGACCAGACAGAAAAGGTCAGTCGCGGCCGCCAGGGTGTCAAGAGCGGCGATCCCCTAGACCATGCACGATCAAGGTCCCTGACGCTGCGCAAAACTGGGCGACCCGGCCAGCGCAGCCACAAAATCCAGCAGTCCGGTCTGACCCTGGGCGAGGGCCTGGCGTTGCTCGGCAGCCAGACACGACTGGCCACCGCCGCCACCAAACACGAACGCCTCGGCGAATCCGCCCAGGCAGTTGGCCACCTGGGGCAGCGCGGCCAGCTTCTGCGACAGGTCCGTCAAGCCGTCGAAGGAGAACAGCGGCGTTCCGTCGGGCGCGCGGGCCGTGCCGCTGGCGTCGATGGGGAGTCCGCCTTCGTCGGCGCGATAACGCCCGGTCTGATCGAAGTGCTCGAAGCCAAAACCGATGGGGTCGAATTGCGTGTGGCAGACCGGACAGGCGCCGCCCGCGGCGTGCGTCTGTTCATAGCGCTGGCGCGTGGTCTTCACCCCGGGCGCGGCCGCCTCGATGCGCGGCACGTTCGCGGGGGGCAACGGGCGCGGGTTGCACAGCAGGCGCTCAAAGACCACCAGGCCGCGCAGCGTGGGCGACGACGAATCCGGGTGGGCGTTGCCGGCCAGGATGGCGCCCTGGGCCAGCAGGCCGATGCCCGCCTCGGCTGGACGATCGACGACCGTCCAGTCGGCGGTGCCACTGCCAGCGATCTCGGCGCCGCCGTATCCATAGAACTGCTTCAGCGTCGGGTTCAGGACCGTCAGCGGCGCGGTGAGGAGGTCCTTGACGCCGCCTTTACGATTGACCACCACCTCGTCGATGAACCGCTGGGTCTCGTCGTTCATCGCCTGACGGACGACGTCGAAGCTGTCCACGGCGCGGGTTTCGGCGATCACGCGGGGGTAGAGGCTCCACTGGCGAAAGAGCTGTTGCAGGACCTGGCGCCCACCAGCGGTCAGCAGCAGCTGCTTGGCCTCGGCGATGCGCTGGGTGGGATCCGACAGGGCGCCACCGGCGGCGCGGGCCAGCAACGCGGCGCTGGGGGGACCGCCGCCAAAATCGTAGGCCAGCGCGCTGGCGATCTCCTGGGGCGACAGTTGATAGGCGGCGCCGCTGTTCGCCGCTCCGGTCTTGCTGCCGATCTCCGAGCGATAAAGCATGGACGGCGATTGCAGGATGGCGGTCAGCGTCCACTTGAGACCGGTGCGAAAGTCAGAGCGCCCCGCGACGCTGCGGTAGGCGGCCAGATAGCGGGCGCGCTCGTCGTCCTTGAGCGGCCGGCGAAACAGGGCGGTGCCGACGTCGGCGATGAAGGTGGTGGCGCAAGCCTCGTCGGCCGCCGAACCGGCGCACGGCAGCACCAGGGGGAAGCTCTCGGCGCCCGTCACCGCGGCGGCGACGGCTTCGGCGGAGGCCATCACCTCCTTCGCGGTCTGGTTGCCGACCAGCAGCACGGAGGCGTCGTTGCCCAGACGCAGCTTGGACAGCGTGTCGTCGCTGATGCTGATCAGCGATGCCCAGTCGAGGCCCGCGCTGGCCAGCGACGGGAAGGCGGCCTGCACCGTGGCGGCGTACTCGTGCGCGCCCAGGCGCCGCAACAGCGGCGGGGCGATCTGCGTCGAGGTGCAGGCGTTGCCCAGCTTGTCGACGGTCGGGGTGGTGCCGGTCGGCAAGGTGCCGTCGCCCGGCGGCGTCTGCCCGCCCATGCCGCCGGCGCCGCCGGCGCCCCCGCCGCCCGGATCGCCCAGCGTCGCCGTGCAACCGGCCACCGCCGCCGCAAGCACCGCCGTCAGCAAGATGGCCGCGGCCACACTCGTTCTCATGCCCGCAGCTCCGCGATCGGCTTGACGCTCTGCCGGCCGATGGTCGACAGCGGCGCGCCCATGGCATCGGCCAGGGTGGCCAGAAGATCGGTGTGCATCCGGGCGACGTTGACGATTCGCCCGCCCGGCTTGAGGTAACCGCTGCCGCCGCCGATCAGCACGAACGGCAGCGACGAATTTATCGGCTTGCCGCCGACATAGACCGGCGAGGCGTCGGAGTTGTGGTTCGCGCCGTCGGAGATCTCGCTGCACACGAGGATCAGTGTGTTGTCCAGGACCTTGCGCCCAGGCGCCGTGGTGTCGGCGGCGTCAGGCGTCTCGGCCAGGACCTTGACCAGCGACGACGCCAGGTGCTGATAGAACCAGCGCTGGCAGGTGGCGAATTCGGCACGCCCGCCAGCGTCCCACGAGTGCGAGATGGGATCGTGATGGGCCTTGGCGATGCCCGGTCCGCCGGCAAAGTCCATGCTGATGCCGGCGTTGGTGTACATGTTCTGCAGGCTGATGATGCTGGCGGCGCCGCAGGCCAGGGCCGCGGCCGCCACTTCCAGGTTGGCGTCGAGCAGGCCGGTCAAGTTCGCCGGATCGAGGGGATTTTTCCCGGCGATGGCGTCCACCGCTGGCAACTCGGGCCGGCCGGTGCAGGTCAGCATGCGGGTTCCGCCCGCCGCGCCGGAGCCCATCGCCTTGAGGCTGCGCACGGCTTCCAGGTGAATCTGCAGCTTGCTCTGTTCGGTGGTGAGGCCGGCCAGCAGTTTCTGGGCGCCTTCGATCTCCTGTTCGGTCAGGGCCAGCATCTCGGCGCGAAAGGTCGCTTCATTGGCGGCCACCGGCGACGGGGCGGTCGCCGACGGCATTCCGCCGAACAGCGCGGCCGCGCTCTTGGTGGGATCCGCCTCGGGCCGGACCCAGGTCCCTTGCTTCAGCAAGAAGTCGTCGGAGTAGAACCCCGCTCCGGCCGAGTACGGCACCGTTCCCAGGCTGGTGGCCGTGACGCCCAGCTTGGCGGCGATCAGCGCGTCGATGGAATCGCTGCCGGCGCCGTCGGGAAACCCGGTCAGCAGGGCGCGAATGGCGGCGTGATTGGTGGCGCCGGCGTTCATGCTCAGCCCCTGCACTGACGTCAGGTACGCCTTGTACGGTTCGAGGGGCGCCAGCACGCCCTGCGGCGACGGGCTGAGGTTCAGGTTGCCGTCGCTGCCGGTGGGCGTGAAGTGCTCGTCGGGCATCCCGTGCGGGATGTAGACGATCATCAAGCGCCGCGGGCGCACGCCCGACACGGCCACCGCCCGTCGAGCCATGCGCATCGCCAGCGGCGCCGACAAGCCAAGGCCGACGGCGCCCAGGAACAGACGACGGCCAAGGGTGCGGCTACTTCTGGTGATACGTCCTGGGGTCATGAAAAAGCCCGGCCCCGCCACGGTCCCCGCCGATGCGACAAACCGTACGTATTAATTTGTATCACAAATGTTCCCGGTCCCCCGCCCATCGACGACGGGCCTTCGCGGCGGAGCAGTGCAACCGGCGGGCCAGGAACAGCAGAAATCAAGAACGAGCAGCGACCGCTAGGGAATCGCGGTGTCCTTGACGCACCGGCCGGAGACGCAGCGGTCGCCGCCGTCGCAGCAGGTACAGCCGCATTTGAACTGGTCGATCTCGCAGATCTGGGTCATGCAGCTGCCGTCCACGCAGATCTGACCGCACCCGCAGGCGGGCGAGCAGGTTCGCGCCGTGCACTGGCCGCCCACGCACATCGATCCGCTGCTGCAGCCGCAGGTGCCGCCGCAACCATCGGTGGCGCCACAGGTCCCGTCGATGGGACACTGCGGTCTGCAGCAGGCGCCCATGTAGAACTTGCTGCCGGTGTTGCAGGGGCAGGTGCCGCCGCAACCGTCGGACAGGCCGCCTTTGCTGCCGTCGGCGGGACACACCGGCTTGCAGCAGAGCCCGCCGAAGCAGCGCTCGACGTCGCCTGCCTTGCAGCCGCAGGTGCCACCGCAGCCGTCGCTGGCGCCGCAGCTGCCGTCGACCGGGCACTGCGGTTTGCAGCAGGTGCCCATGTACGATTTCGTTCCGCTGCCGCAGGCACAGGTTCCCCCGCAGCCGTC
>DATLVT010000913.1:0-3602 GCA_035577105.1 Polyangia bacterium | reverse complement strand
GGCCAGTCGGGCAGGGTGCCGCCCGCCAGCCGCGCCACCTGCGGCGACCAGGCGCCGGCGGCGCAGACCACCCGTCCGGCGGTCAGCGAACCGCGGGGCGTCGTCAGCACGAAATCATCGCCGCGGCGATCGATCGCCGTCAGTGGCGTCTCGGTGAAGATGGCCACGCCGCGCCGGGCGGCGGCGCGGGCGTACCCCCACAGGAACGGCCAGGGAAAGACGATGGCGTCGGTGGGGTTGAAACAGGCGCCCACGTAAGGCTCGACGTCCAGCTCGGGGACGATGGTCCGCACGTCGTCGACGGAGATCTGGCGCGTGGGGACGTCGCAGCGGTTCTGCAGGGCCACGCTCCTCTCCAGGCGATCCAGCGTGGCCTTCGTGCGCGCCAAGAACAGATAGCCGCCCTGGCGCATCCAGATGTTGATGCCGACCTGCTGGGCGAAGGCGCCGCAGATCGCCAGCGACTCTTGCATCAGGCGGATGTTCATCTCGGTCGACCACTGCTGGCGCAGCCCGCCCCCGTTTCGCCCCGAGGCGCCCCAGGCCAGCGTGTGCGCGTCCAGCACGACGATGTTGCGCTGGCCCAGCAGGGCCAGGTTGTGGGCGATCCCCAGCCCCATGATCCCGGCGCCGACGATGGCGATGTCGGCGTGCCCGGGCAGCGGCCCGGTGGCGCGCGCCGGCGCGGCTCTAGCGGACATCGCCGCCGTCGTCCTCGCCGGTGCTGGCGGCGCCGGCGGCGAACAGCCGCAAGGGCGTCGGGCACAGGGGCGGGCGCGTGGTGAAGGGTTGCATGGCGGCCGGCGGCTTGCCGGTGGCGGCGGCGATGGCCAGGGCCACCTCGCGCAGGCACTCCTTGCCCTGACAGGGGCCGGTGCCGAACCCGGTATAGCGCTTGACCTCTTCCAGCTCGCCGAAGCCGGAGGCGACGGCGTTGTGCACGTCGCCCAGCGTGACGTCCTCGCAGCGGCAGAGAATGATCTTCTTCGCCACGGCCGCTCCGGCAGCGCCTACTTTGTCGGAGCGGGGGGGCTCTTGCCCGTCCCCGTCTTGGCCTTTGTCTTTGTCTTTGTCTCGGCCTTGGGCTTGGCTTTGCCGGACGGCGATGCCGCCGGCGCGTCGGCGGGGGTCACCGCGGTCGGCTGGGGCGGCTCGAACTGCTTGTCATCCATGGCCTGATCGAAGACCACCGACTGCACCTTGGCCGAGAAGGTGATCGGCCCGGCCTGTGTTTCCAGCGCGTAGGCCATCTTCAGTCCGCCCACCGTTCGCCAGTCACTGACCGTCGAGCTGAACGGTGTGTCGCCCTGGGGCGTGGGGCGAACGCCCTTCTCCGTCACCTGCAGGTGCGAAATTTGATCAAAACAGCGCGTGGTGGGCGGCGCCACCTTCGGCGTCAGCACGACACACTCCAGGACCTTGCCGTCGGGTCCCGTCTCATTCTTCGATTCGACCTTGGCGAACAGCTCGTTCACGCGCAGCTCGGGATTCCAGACCGATTCGATGCGGGCCTGGTCGGCCTCGGCGCCGTCCAGCATGCGCAGACCGTTGATCGGATCTTGCGACCAGAAGACCTTGCCGTTGCTCCCCTCGCGGATCAGGCCCACGCCAGGGATCTCGGTGACCACCAGCGACTTGTCGCCCGCGGTGGCGAATCGCTGGGCGGTGCCGGTGATGCCCACCGCCTGAAAGGTCATGGTCATGGTCATGTGCACGCTCTTGTGCCCGCTCCAGGCGTCTGGGGCGCCCACCGCCTTGATGGAATCGGCCAGGATGTCCGAGGCCGAGCGCACCGGCACCGGGGCGGCGGGCGCCGCCGCGGTGCCGGCCGGCGCGGACGGGACGGGCGCGGCCGTGGCAGTCGCCGGCGGGCTGGCCGGGGGCGGCGGCGAATTCGACGCGCAGGCGGCGGTCAGGAGGGAAGACAGCAACAGCCAGGAACGGGGGAGGGGCTTCATTTGGTCCGCGATGCTCTGATGGCCACCAGCGCGGCGTCAAGCACCGGGTCGTGTCCGGTCTTCAGGCTGGCGCGCGTCTCCACCACCCGCCGGTCGGGCTGCACGCCGCGCCCCTCCAGCAGAACACCCTTGGGCGTCTTGAAATCGGCCACCACGTACTGCATGACCGCGCCGCCCGGCAGCGCCACCACCATCGACGGCAGCACCGCACCCAGCGTGGCGTCGCCGACCACGATGGCCCGCTTGGCTTCTTGCAGCCCAGCGGCCAGCATCTCGGCCGCCGACGCCGTCCCCTCGTCGGTGAGAATGACCAGCGGTCCGGTGAACGGCGTCGAGCCCAGCTCGGGGCGCGCCACCAGCGTGTTGGTGAACTCGCGAAACTGCAGCGTCCCCAGCGTCAGCGGGTGGTCGATGAACTGCGCCGCCACCGGGATGGCCATGGCGCCTTGTCCGCCCGGATTGCCGCGCAGATCAAGGATCAGCGCGCGGGTGTTGCGCGCCCGGAAGCCGGCCACCGCCCGCTTGATGTCCTCCAGCACCGGCTGCAGCAGGAAGATGTTGAACGACAGCAGGCCGACGTCGTGGATCTGCTCGATCTTCACCTGGGGATACAGGGGCGGCAGGTGCCCCAGCGTCACGGCGCTGGTCCTGGTCTCGTCGCGGGTCAGCAGGACCTCGCCCGGGCGATCCTCGTTGTCCAGGTAGCGCAGCGTCACCCGCGTCCCGGCTTGCCCCATCAGCCGCGCCTGGGCCAGGCGACGGATGGCGAACCGTTCCTCCACCGGGCGCAATGGCCGGTGCGAATCCGACGTGGAACGAATCTCCCGTCCGCCGATCTGCGTGACGATGAACCCGGGCGCCAGGCCATGCTTCTCCGCCGACGAGCCCGGCTTGACCGCGGTGATGGTGGGGCGGTTTTCGATCACCCGCACGGTCAGGCCCGGATCGCCGACGCCGGCCGCCAGCTTCATGGGTGGCTGTTGCGGCGTCGATTCGTCGGTCGAAGGCGCCAGAGCCTCGGTTCCTTCGTTGTCCTCGTCCTCGGCGCCCGGGCCGGTGACCATCATGTGCGACTGGCCCAGCTCGCCGATCATCTGGTTCAGCGTGCGATAAAACGACGACTCGCTGGGCGCGGCCAGGGCCAGCGGTTCGTACCTGGCGCGCGCGGCGGTCCAGTTCACGCCGCCCAGCTTCTTGTCGTAATGCTTGTCGCGCACCAGCGTCCAGGCGGCGTCGAAGATGGCGCGCCGGTTGGCGGTGCGCGCGTCGTCGGCCTTCTCGCGGGTCATCGGCGCGGCGCCGGTGGGAAAAGGCGGCGGCTCCAGCTTGCCGGGGGGCGGCCCGGCGGGCGGCGTGACCGTCGTGGCCGGCTCCGCAGTCGCAGGCGCGGGCGGCGGCTCGGTGGCGCACGACAGCGGCAAGGCGATCGCAAGGACGACCGAAAGGGCGAGAAGAACCCGACGGCGCGACGCCGTCCTGAGCGTGGCTGGCGGGATGCGGAGAGGCGAGGCGATCATGGCTGCTGGCCTATAGACTGCCCGGAGTCACCCGGTTAGTCACCCGTCAGTCACCATTGACCAGAACAATCCATTCGGCGGAGGCCGCGTCCGACGGATCGACCGTCCCCACTGCCCGGGCGTACGC
>DATLVT010000912.1:0-3783 GCA_035577105.1 Polyangia bacterium | reverse complement strand
CTGCCCTGCGCTACTCCCTGCCGTGGCAGCTGCGACCGGTGACGATCGGCAACCTGGTGCGCGTCGACAGCGTCGGGGCCGTGTTCAACGAGGCAAACGGGAACCTCGACGAAGCAGTCGCCACCGTGGTGACCGCCAGCTACAAGATCAACGGAAGCTGGGCACCGACGGTCCGGCTCGGCTTTGTCGGCAACGACGCGCCAGGGGAAGCCACCGACGGCAGCTCCTTCGCCAACCCGCTGGTCGGTGCGACCTACGCGCGCTCGCTGGGCATCTACCGCCTTGCGCTGTTCGGCGCGACGACGCTCCCCGTCGGGACCGGGGGCGGCGATACCCCAAACATCCGAGCCGCCAAGACGAACGCGGCTTCGAGCACGACGCGGCCCGCTGACGACGCCATGTTCGCTGTCAACTACACGACGGCGATCGCGGGCGCTGACCTTGCTTATGTGAATCACGGCCTCACTGCGCAGGCAGAGGCGACCTTGCTCCAGTTCGTTCGCGTCCGCGGAGAACACGGCATCGGCGCGACCGATCCCTTCCGGACCAAGGCGGCCTTGGGCCTGCACCTCGGCTACTTCATCGGCTCCCACTTCTCGCTGAGCAGCGATCTGCACTATCGGCGCTGGCTCTCGCACCCGACGACCCTGAGCGCGGCCACCGGAGCGCGGATCGCGTTGTCCGACGCCGACATGGCCAGCACGACCGTCTCCGTTGGCCCGCGGTTTCATTTCAGGGTGGGGAAGCAAGGCTGGATTCGCCCGGGCATCTCCTTCGTGCGGGGATTCGACGCCCGCGGCTTCGACGCGCCTTTGCTGACGGCCCAGCCGACCGGCGTGCAGGTCGACGTCCCGGTGACGTTCTAGGGGCTACCGATGACCTCAGCACGAGTCGGTCCCATGAATGAAGGTCCGGTCTGGATCGTCATACAAGCAGGAGTAGTGCCATGAAGTTCATTCCCGCCCTGGTCGCCACCCTGCTTCTCGGTTCCGGCTTCGCGCAGGCCCAGGAGGCCGGCGAGTTCGACCCTGACCAGGCTGTTCAGGCCCCAGCTCCCGCGCCCAGCCTGACACCCCCGCCGCCTCCAGCGCAGCTCCCGCCGCCTCCCCAGCAGGAGATCCCGCAGCAGTACGCACCGCAGTACGCCCAGCCGACGCCGGATTACCAGTCGGTGCCCGAGCCCGCGCCCCAAGCGGCGCCGGCCCAAGGCCAGTGGATCTACACCCAGCAGTACGGTTGGGTCTGGACGCCATACGGCTCGCAGTACACGTACACGCCGACGCAGGCGGGGATCTACCCGTCGGAGTACGTCTACAACCCCAGCGCTGGGTGGAGCTGGGTCACGGCGCCGTGGATCTTCGGCTGGGGGGTGAAGCCATACTTCGGCGTGATCGGACCATGGCACTATCCCTGGTACAACCGCATCGCGGTGGGTGGTTGGCGCGGCTACGGTTCCGCGTATGGCTACGGTCGAACCGCGTACGGGGGCTATCGGCCGGGCTACGTCGCTCCGCGGGCGTACGGTTCGGCAGTTCACGCTTACGGTCGGGCGCCTGCATTCGGTGGCCCTCCGACCTTTCAAGGCCGGCCCGGCGTCGTCAGCACTGTGCACGTCGGCGGCGTCGGTGGCGCCCATTTCGGTGGCCTTGCTGGTGGTCACTTCGGCGGCGCCCATTTCGGAGGTGGATTCCACGGTGGTGGCGGATTCCACGGAGGAGGACACGGTCGCCGATAGGCCAACCCAACCTGCCTCCCCTCGGTCCTTCGGGGCGACCGCTAACGTCTCTCCAGGAACCCTCTGCCTTCGAATATCGCCGGGATTGCTTTTTCGATTCGCGCCACCCGCGTCGCCGACTGCTTGGGCGCAGCAAAGTGGTAGAGGTAACTCCTCTGCCGCCCCGGCGTCAGCTCCTTGAAGGCGCGCTTGAAACGCGGGTCCCGTCGGAACCGCTCCGTCAGCTCCTCGGGGACCGGAAACTCCGAGGTCTCCTTCGGCTTCATCCGCAGCCCGGCCTTCTCGACTGCGATGGCCTCGCGCACGTAGGCCTTGATGGTCGCCGCCTTCGCCTTGATTTCCTTCACGCTGGTGAACTTCATCACGCGCCCGGCCTGCACCTGACCGAGCTGCACCAGCACCTTCTTGGGGTCCTTCAGCAGGGCGCCCTGAAAGAAGCCCAGCGCGAAGTACTCCTTGAAGCCTTGCATGATGACGATGTTCTTCCCATCCACCGTGTAGGTGGGCTTACCCCACTTGCGCTCCTCCTTCATCGCAAAGCCGGCGAGCATCCGCCGCATCTCCGCGATCTCTGCCCCCCAGCGCTCTCGATACGACATCTCCATGTCTGCACCTCATCATCCCGTGTCGGCTACCACGCAAGGCCTACGACCGCGAGTGTATCCGTCGAAATTGAGTGGGCGAGTATCCTTCGTGACGGCTGAATGCGGAGGCGAGATGGCTGGCGCTGCTGAACCCGACCCGCCTGGCGATCTGCTCCATCGTGAGGGCGGCCGGTCCGAGAAGCAGGCCTTTCGCCGCCGACACGCGTCTCCGTAACACGTAGGCGTGGGGAGGCAACTCCAGACTCTGGCGAAAGGCGCGCTCAAAGTGGCGCGCGCTCACGCCGGCGAGCGCGGCCAGTTCGCGCAGCGTGATCGGCCCCGCGAGGTTCGCCTCTATATAGTCGACGACGGCGTTGAGGCGACGTCCTAACCCGCCTGAATAGCGGGGCACCGTCTTTGATACCGTTTTTGACAAGGACGAGTAACTGTCGATGATGTGGTGAGCCAGGAACTCGCACGCGCTCGCGACATAAAGGTCGTCGGAACGGCAGCCGTGGTGGGCCTTCAGTGCGAGGCGGGTCATGACGGCTTCGATCACGCGATCCCGTGCGAGGAACTGCGGCGCTATCTCGACACCTCGCGGATCCGCCTCCCAGTGCTCCGCGATCACCCGCCACAGGTACGCGTGGGGGATGGTCAAGACTATCGCGTGCGAAGACCCTTCGGCCTCCCACGAGCCATCGACATGGGCGGGGGTCATGTTCAGCGTGCCCGGATCGCTCCATCCTTCTACAACGCGCTTGCCCATCCTCCTGCGAATCCGATGGCGACCGGCGGTGTACAGCCCCAGCGCCAGCTCACGAAATGCCATCGAGGCCTGGAGTGGCGTCACGTCGACGACAAACAAGCTGAACGGATTCCACTCGGCCGCCACCGTCGGCGAAGCCGGCAGAACATCCACCAGTCGGCAGCCCGGCACGGCGCGCCCCTCCATGCCGGGAATCTCCGACGTGATGTTTCGCGATGTCAAGCCGCTCGCCGAACCGCCCGCGACAGAGCCAACAGATCAACTTCAGCCTCGCGTGACGCACCAGACAGCATCGCGACACGCCTTTCAAGAATCACGCATGAAGCACGCAAGCTCGCCAGAGAGACGTTGCGCCGCCCTCGATCGCGACGGTATGGATTCAGCGTTACGCAGGGGCGAGCAGCAAGACGCTCTGCCACAACTCGCGGGACCGATTCGACGGAGGGAGATGCATGAGCCTGAACAAGAGTGGTACGGAGGCAAAGGTCCGGATGGCCCGAGAATATCTGGCGCGCGTCTTCAACGAGCACCAGCCGGAGCGCGCGGTCGAGTACGTCACGCCCGACGTCGTGTGGCACGGCGGCTCACTGGGCAAGGTGAGCGGCGCAGCGAACCTGGCCGGTCTGCTGCGCGTCTTCATCGGGGCGCTCCCGGACCTGCGGGCGGTCGAACAGGACGTCGTCGCCAGCGCCGAT
>DATLVT010000911.1:0-3560 GCA_035577105.1 Polyangia bacterium | reverse complement strand
CGGTGAAGGCGATGACGTTGCCGTTCAGGCTGACCGAATGACAGCCGCCGCAATCGGTGGGGTTCACGCTGCTGTTGGGGCTGATGAACGGCTGGGCCTTGCGCCCCCCGAACAGCAGTCGGTACGTGCCGCGCAGCTTGGTCGACCAGTAGTAAAGGCCGCCCACCAGGCTGTCTGGCGAGACGTTGAGGCGCAGCCCGTCCGAGGTGGCCACCTGGTTCTCCTTGCCGGGCGCGCCGTCGACCGCAGCGATGGTGATGTCCATCCGCTGGCCGCGATTTCTTCCGATGGTCTCCAGCCAGGCGCCGGGGGGGAGGGCATAGGCGCATTCTTCAAGAACGATCGAGCTCGGCGTCTGCTTGCACGGAACGAAGAAATCGAAATGGACGTCGCCGGTCCCCGATGCCCCGGTGACGCGGATCCGGAAAAGGTGCTGTGTTCCGCCTGCCGCTCGCCGCCATTGAAAGGTGATGTCGGCCAGGTTGACGGGGTAAAGCGCCCCCGCCAGCGGATAGACGATCACCGGCCGGCTGGCCAGGGTGAGATCAGCGATCCCGCCAAACCGTGTGACGGGATTTGGCGTGGCCGGGATCTCCGGTGCGCGATAGCAGGTGGGGCCGCAATTCCACTCCGGCACCAGCGGTCCGGGGCCGCCGCCCGTGCCGTCGGGTGCGCCGTCGGGAAGGTTGCCCTCGCCAGGTCCGGGGCTGCCGTCCGTAATCGTACCTTCGATGGACCCGACGCTCTGCTTGGCCCGACCGCAGCCGGCTATTGCCAGGACGGCGACGGCCACGCCGACGCCGACCTCAGACAGCAGCGATGTCAGGCGGGTTCCCATGTCAAACGTCCTTGCGCCCCGATCGGGAAGGTTACCCCCGATTTCCAGTTCGGGGCCGAAAGCAGCGGTTTTCTTCCGGAGGCCCCTTCATGCGGGGCCACGCCTTCGCGTCCTCCCCGGCATCTCCTGGCGCGTCAGGGGCGGCTGGACGAAGGTAGGCCGTCGCCGAACACCACGCCCACCGACAGCCCGCTGCGGGCGTACAGACGCGGCGTCGTGAGGACCGGCGACGATAGCCCCGTCACCATGAAGTCGTGGGGCCGCAGGTTCAGGTCGGCCAGGGCGTGCGCCGCCACGAAGGCTCGCCCACCGACGGGCAGCGTGTAGTTGAGGCCGGCCTCGACCACCGGTTCGGCGCTGGTACCGGGGCTGCTGCCGCGCAGGCCGTGTGCGGTTTCCACGAGCAGGTCGGCCCCGGCGCCCACGGTCGGCGTCACGGTGCCCGTGGGCAGCGGAATGCGCCACCCTGCGGCGATCCGCAGGGGGACCGGCAAGTAGCTGAAACCGGCGTTCTCGCTGCCCGGCAAGGCGCGCGTCCGGACCGAGGCGCCGATGGCGGCCTGCGCGGACAGGGACCAGTGCGTCCCTGCCAGTTCCACGGACAGGCCGGCTGCTGGTGTCCAGACGCTGTCGCCCGCGGGCTGTGGAAAGGGACCGAGGACGTCGCCCGTGGCGCTGGCCAGCACCGATCGTCGCTCTGCGGCCCGGGGCGGAGGTGGTCGGGGCGGTTCGGCGGGCGCCCGCCGGATGGCCGTCAGGCTTGGCTCCGGAACGGTGGGCTCGTCCCGATACTCGAGGTGACGCAGATAGCGCTGGACGATCAGCGAGATCGTGTCGGCCAGGGCCGCGCAGCCCGTGCCATCGTGGGGATTGGCGGCGGTTCTCGGATTGGCGGCCTCGGCGCCGCCGTCGCGGTCACCGGCACCTTCGCCGCTGCCGCGCTGGGGGTTCAGGATCTCCAGCGTTCGCTCCAGGACCGGGGCGCCGGTCGCGGCGATCAGCTCGACCCGGATGGCATTGGGGGACACCTGCGTCAGCATCAGCCGCGCCGTCGGGAGTCCGGCGTCAGCGGCGTCTGGTCGGACCATTCCGGGAAGCCGGTCGTTGATGGCGGCGGTGACCTGCCCGGCCGTCGGACAGTCCAGGCCCGGCTGGGGATCGACCCGGATCACGGTCAGGGCCAAGCCGTTCGTCGGACGCGACGATGCCGGCGCCGCCGGCGATGCTGGCGCCGCCGGCGGTGGCGGGAGATCGGCGGGCTGCAGCTTGACCGCCGCCAGTCCAAGCAGCGGCGCCATCGCGAAAGCCCAGGCCAGCATCGGCACGCGACCATTATGCCCGAATGGTCCTGTCCCGCCTTGCGCCAGTGCCGGTTCCCAGGCCAAACTTACGGTCTTGTTGCGGAGTGTTTTCCCCCGCTGGGCGCTGCTCGTTTTTGCCTTTGGCGCGGCCGGTCTGCTGTGGCCGACGGCTGCGCGCGCCGACAATTGCAGGCGGCTGCGCTACACGTTTCAGCCTGACTGCTTCCGCGCCGCCGACAGCAGCACGTGTCTGCAGAAGGTCGACAAGCTGGACCTGGGCCCGCAGATCGCCGTCTGGATCGAGACCGCCGATCACCAGTTCGTCGACACGTTGATGGTCACGAACATGGTCGCGGCGCGGGGCCTGGGCAATCGCCCCGGGGAATGGAATTTTCTTTCCGGTCCCAAGTTCCCCTACGGCAAGCGGGCGATGGCGCTGCCCATCTGGGCCCACGCCCGCAACGTGCTTTATCCGCAGGTGGTCATGCAGGACGGCATGGAGGACTGGCTGGGCTGGCACGAATCGCTGTCGTCGGAGGATCCCTATTACTGCCGCCCGGTGCGCGAGCAGGAGATCAACGTCGACGCCATCACCTGCCCGACCAAGTTCAACAGCGCCAAGGGCAAGGTCGACACGTCGCTGCCCATGGTCTATTACCCGCCGCGCAACGATCTGACGAACTTCACCAACAAGGACTGCGATCAGGTGGGTGGCGCGACCGGGTGCAAGCGCAGCGCGGAGCGATACGCGACGATGAACGATCTCGACGCGGTGGCGGCAGCGACCCCGCTTTACGGGCGACCGTACACCGGCACCTGGTCGATTCCCGCCGACCGGCCGGCTGGCGATTACGCCCTGATGGTCGAGGTCAACAAGGAGTACGACGGCAACGATGCGCACATGCATCCGTCGTTCGAGGATCCGCGCCTGGTGGGATACGGGACGATCAACAACTTTGGCCAGCCCGCGGTGGTCTGGCGCGTTCCGGTGCGCCTCGACGCGCCGGCGCCAAGGACGTTCTCGACCAGCATGATCTATGGTTACGGCGCCTGGGACGGCGCCAACGGCGCCATCACGCCGCGCGATCAGACGATCAGCAGCGGCGTCCCCGGCTCGGGCGAGGGGCGGCTGCTGGAGATCGCCGCCCCCGGCGGCGGCAGCGCGGTGGGACGGGTGCACGTCAGCGTCGAGGAGTGCGGCGTTCCCGTCGGCGATCCGGACGCCGGGGTTGGCGGCGCGGGTGGCGGCAGCGGCGATGATGGCGGCGGCGGTGGCGGCGGGTGCGACGACCGATCGGATCTGCCTCCGGTGATGGGGTTGACCGTCGATCCGACCTCGGTCGGTGCCACCACGGCGCGGATCCAGTTCAGCGGCGCGGCCAATGTGTCACAGCCGTCCAGCTATGAGGTGCGCTACCGCG
>DATLVT010000910.1:0-5672 GCA_035577105.1 Polyangia bacterium | reverse complement strand
AACGTAGTCCCCAGGAAGGCGGGAGCGGTGGGGTTCCCTGCCGCGCGCAGTTCGCAGGCGCGCAGTACGTCCTCGCTCCAAGCAAACCCATAAGGCGCGCGCGCCGTCCGGTGTTTGAGCACGGCAGGGAACCCCACCGCTCCCGCCCCCGCGACGAAGCGAATGGCGCCCCACCTCACGTACAGCCGCCGCCTGCTTTCTCTACAACCGCCCCGGTGCGGTCCCGCCGCGTCCCTACGCTACCGGATCCCGACGCTACCCACCCCCGAATGAGTGAGCGCCTCCCACTGAATGTGGTGCTGATCGTCGGCCGTCGGTGAGGTTCCTTGCGCGATCACTGACTTGACGCTGGGCATGGGCATCTTCAGCCGATCGGCGAATTCGTTGTAGGCAACGATCCAGGTCGGACGCGCGATGTAGTTGCTGCTGAAGTTCCCCGCGTCGGACCCGGCGCAGGTCGCCGGTAATCCCGAGCCCGCCAGCCAGTACTTGGCGTTCAACTCCAGACCGGCGGCGATGCGCGGCGCCTGCTCGCCGTACAGGTTCACGCCCTGGATCAGCGCGGTCTCGGCGGCGTTGATCATGGCCGCGAAGCCGTACTGGATGTGGCTGAGGTCGCGGCAGGTCTCCTCGGCGATGCCGTCGACGGTGGTGGCGGCGCTGTACCAGGAGCTGAGATCGCCTGGGATCTTGATGGGGGTGGGGCCGTCGCTGCGCATGTAGATGTACGCCGGCACGCGCCGCCGCCACAGCGTCAGCGCCTTGTTGAACAGGTCGGCGTCCTCCAGAAAGACGGCCATCTGGATCAGTCCGTCGATGGCGCTGAGATCCCAGTTGCCGCCGGTCAGCCGCGCGGGATCGGTGGCCGCGGTGCGGATGTACCCGCGCTGCAGATAGGGGACGTATCCGACCCGCACCATGGCCTGGAACTTGGCGATGTCGGCGGCCGCCCAGCCGGCGGACACGCCGCCGTCGCTGCCCCGGATCAACTCGGCGGCGCGGGCCAGCGTGCTGCCCTGCCAGCCGCTCTGCAGGATCCCGTTGAAATCCTGGCCGGTGTTGCCGGCGTATTCCTGATCGGCCGGCGTGCCGCGCCCCTTCATCAGCGACGCCCAGCCGTTCAGGATGCGCACCGCGCCCGCCGCGTGCGCCTTGTCTCCCGTCAGCACCCAGGCCAGCGCGTTGGCGAACGCTCCCGCCGCCACGTTCTTTTCATAGCCGCAGCCGATGTCCGGGTTCGAGATGTACCCGCAGGTGACGATGCCGCCGGGCGGGGCGCCACCCGCGGGCGTGTATGAGGCCGATCCGTAGTCCGTGCTCTGCAGCTGCCGCAGCCCGGCCGTCCACGGCGCGTCGCCGGCGGCGATGTGCATCTTCAGAAAAGCGATCTGGTCGGCGTTGATCATCGCCCCCGGATGCCGGAAGGTCCCGGCGAACACGCCGCCGTCGGCCCCGCCGGTCGTACCTCCCGAACCAGCGCCCCCGTCCGGCGCCGGCGCTCCGCCGCTGCCCACGGTCCCGCCCGCTCCAGTGGCTCCGCCCGAGCCGACCATGCCGCCGCTGCCGTCGCCCCCGCTGCCTGTCGAAATGTTGCCGCCGCTGCCGCCGCTGCTGCCTCCGCTGCCGGCACCGCCTTGGGGCATCGTGCCGTCAGGCTTGTCGCCCGTCGACGCCGGGCTGCTGCAGCCGAGGCCGCCCGCCAACGTCATCGTGAGCAAAAACGGGGACAAACGAGCGATCGAGCGGGGCAACATGGGGCCTCCCGGGGTGCTACTGTTTGAACACGCCTGCTGCTGCACATGGGAAAGGCACGGCCCACGGTTGCGGTTGTGACGTAAGTGCTCCGGATCGTTTCTCAACCTCCGTGCCGCGGGTGTCATAGCAGACATGACGAAGCCGGTTCCTGACGCGTTCGGCGACCTGATGCGCGTTGACGAGTCCGAGGCGCATTTCTTCACCGCCGAGCCGGGGCTGCAGCGCCGCATTCTGGCCCACAACAGCCGCCTGATGCTGGTCGAGCACCGCATGGAGGCGTCGTGGGCCGGCGCCCGTCATTCGCACCCGCACGACCAGCTGGTCTACGTGATCAGCGGGCGGCTTCGTTTCAGCTGCGGGCCGGAGACGTTCGAGGTGGGGGCGGGGGACAGTTTTGTCGTCAAGGGCGGCGTCGAGCATCAGGCCTGGGCGCTGGAGCCGGCGGTGGTGCTGGATGTGTTCACCCCTTACCGCGAGGACTACGTTCCCAGATGAAACATTCGTTGTCGGCTGCTGCGGCTCTGGTGGCGATCGCTGCGCTGGCCAGTGGCTGCGGATCCAGCGGAACCGGCGCCGGTGGCAGCGGTGGCCAGGCCGGTTCTTCGGCGGGCAGCGGCGGCGTCAGCGGTGGCGGTGGCAGCGGCGGCGCGCCTCAATCGACTGGCGGCAACGGCGGCGGCGGTGACAGCGACGCCATGGGCAGCGGGGGCAGCGCGTCCGGCGGCGCCGGGGGAGGCGGCGCGGGCGGCGCGGCGGGCAACGACGGCGGTCCCTCCAACCCCGACGGTGGCGGAGCGACCTTGCCGGCCGGAACGCCGGCGACGGTTCACCTGGACGGCGCGCAGCTGGCCGCGCTGCAAAAGCAGCTGGCCGCCGGCGGCAGCGCCGAGCAGAAGGTCGCCTTCGACAACCTGATCGCCGCCGCGCAGGTGGCGCTGAAGTCGGGCACCTGGTCGGTGACCACCAAGGCCGCCGCCTACGTCGTCGCCAACGATCCCCGCACCTACGTCAGCTGGGGGCCCTACTGGTGGCCGTCCGACGCCAACCCACCGGGCACGGCGGGTACCCTCACGCGCTGCCCGTACGTCTCGCACGACGGGATTCGCAACCCCAACGTCGCGATGATCACCGACCGCCACGGGTTGCACGCCAGCTCGGAGGCCATCTTCGAGCTGGCCCTGGCCTGGTACCTGACCGGCGATCCCGCGTACGCCGATCAGGCCGAGCTGGTGGCGCGCACCTGGTATCTGGACCCGGTCAAATCGATGAAGCCGGAGATGTCCTACGCGCAGCGACCGGGCCCGTGCGGCAGCGGCAGCGCCGCCGGTCTGATCGAAGCGTCGGGCGGGTACCTGACGGACGCCCTCGACGGGCTTTCGATCCTGGCCCTGGACACGCGGCCCAACGGATGGACGACGGCCGATCAGAGCGGACTCAAGATCTGGATGAAGCAGTACCTCAACTGGGTCCTGACCAGCCCCACCGGCACCGCCGAGGGGGACGGCGCCAACAACCACGGCACCTGGTACGACGTGATGGTCGCGTCCATCGATCTTTACGTCGGCGACGGCGCGACCGCCAAGAACGTGGTGAATGCCGCCAAGCAAAAGCGCATCGACGCCCAGATCATGAGCGACGGGCGCATGCCGCAAGAGCTGTCGCGCACCACGTCCTGGCACTACAGCAACTACAACGCCTCCGGCATGTGTCACCTGGCCGAGGTGGCCAAGCGCGCCGGCGTCGATCTGTGGGGCTATCAGTCGGCGGGCGGCGGCTCGATCGTCAAGGCCATCGCCTATCTGATCCCGGCGGCGACCACCGCCTCGCCGCCCGGGCCGTGGGCGCAGTACAACGACATCACCTCGCCCTTCGACAAGGTCTACCAGGCCGAGAGCTATTACTCGATCCGTGCGGCCGCCCAGTACGGCAACAACGCGGCGGCGCAGGCGGTGGTCAGCCAGAAGCCGATCCCCATCACCGTGCCCGGCCACTATTGCTCGGGCGATCGCTTCCCCACCGGCTCGGACTTCTGCGCCATCACCAAGGGCGCGGCGGTCTTCGACGACCTGCAGCCTCTGGCCACGCCGGCCGTCGACATGTGGCCGATCATCCCGACCTGCCGCATGCCCATAAACTGATCGCGGCGTGCGCTGTTACTGACAGAGCGCCGACGAGCAAGTTGTCGGTGTCGCGCACTCGGTCTTGGTGGCGCAGGCCCGCAAGATCGTGAAGAAGACCGGGCCGCGGTCCAGGCCGAAGAAATCGGCCGACAGGGTGTGGGTGGCGGCGTCGTATTGCTGCCCGGTGGTGGCGTACCAGAAAGCAGGGTCAGGCGGCACGTCTTTCAACGTCGCCAGCCGCAGGTCGGCGGCCATCGGTTGTTGATCGGCCGATAGCTGCAATTCAAAGTGCAGCGGATTGCGGGAGTGGACCAGGGCTGGACTCTGTTCCAGGCGATAGACCGCACCGATGGGGCCGGGCGCGGAAGGCGCCCAGGCCTGCATGGTCACCACGACGTCCTGGTCGTACGAATTCGACAGGACGACCAGTCTGGCGGGGGCCAGCTCGCCGACCGCGGCCGCTCCGGCCTTGATCGGCACGGTGTTGACGGCCAGCGGCGAACCACTGTCACCGGGGGCATCGCCGGGCGCTCCCCGGTCCGCGGCTCCGTCGCTCGGCAAGTTCCCGACCTCCGCGGGCGGGGTGTCGGGTGACGCGCCGCCGTCCACCTCGGGCGGCATCACGCCGTGGGTGTAAAGCCCGTCGCCGCATCCGGTCGCAAAAGTCACGACGGCGAAGGTAATTGGCCAACGGCGCCGTTGTATAGCGACAACAGCCATCAGCGCTGATGCTAACATGCAGGATCAGCGCTGATCGGGATTCCCACTTTTCGTTTCCCATTCTGCCCGGGTCAGTTGTCAATCATTCGGTATGCCCAGCCTTCGGGGTTCTGTATACGCAGTTGCGACCTCGCCGGCCGAGCCCGTAGAGCGGGCCACAGAGGTTGCCGGCGCGGGTGAAGATGCCCGGTCGGCCAGCGCGGAAAAGCTGGCCCTGGCCCAGCTGTATCAGACCTATGCCCCGGTCATCTATGCGCGGTGCTATCGCCTGCTGCATTCGAAGTTCGCGGCTCGTGACGCCACCCAGGAGACGTTCGCCCGCGTGCTGGCCCACAACCGCATGGTGCTGACCGGCGACGAAGGCCTGCACTATCTCTATCGCGTCTCGACCAATGTCTGTTTCAACCTGTTGCGCGAGCAGCGCGTGCGTGAACGCGCCACGCCCGAGCTGGCGTCGCGCGCCCCCGAGCCGCGCTCGCCCGAGCGGGGTCACGCCGATCGGCAGTTCGCCGCTGCCTTGCTGGATCGTTGCGACGAGACCGGGGCCGCCATCGCGGTCATGCATTATGTCGACGGGATGACCCAGGTCGAGGTCGCCCACGTTCTGTCGATCACCCGACGCACGGTGTTCAATCGGCTGCGCAAGCTGGAGTCGCTGGCCGTCGAGATGCTTCGCCCGGCCAAGGGCCCGCGCGGGGATCTTCCGTGATGGCCGGCTGTCCCTCCGGTTTGCAGATCGCACGCTGGGAGGCCGGGCGGGGCGGCGCCGCGCCAGACAGCGTGAACCTGGCCGAGCACGTTCGCTCGTGCGCGCGCTGTTCGGCGCGCGTCGCGGAGATCGCCGACGCGCGCGGCGAGCTGTTCCCCGGCGACGCCGCCCGGGAGTCGGAGCGGGTGGCGCACACGCTGCTGGTGGCCGACGCCGTCCGACGGGCGCGCGCTGCGGAGCCATCGCGGTGGCGGTCGCTCACCCGGTGGGCTGGCTTGCCGGTGCTGGCCGGCGCGGCGGCGGTCTTCTTGCTGATGCCCAGGCTACACAAACACGCGCCGGAAGCGACCAGCGTACCGGAAGCGACC
>DATLVT010000909.1:0-2152 GCA_035577105.1 Polyangia bacterium | reverse complement strand
AAGGCCTGGCGGACCATGGCAAAGCTGTTCGACACGGTGCGACCCGCTGTGTCGGAGCTGGCCTCGCGCAGCAAGGACACCGAGACGTTGCAGCTGGCGTCGTGGGCAAGGTGGTATCACGCCTATTCGCTGATCATCGTGGGGCGTGCCGACGAGGCGATGACCCTGACGGGCGAGGGCCTCACCCATCTTGACGCGCGCTGGCCCGACGGGGAGACGCTGCGCAACAACTACGTCAGCGTCATCAACGATCGCATGTGCGACCTCATCTCCAGGGAGGACTTCACCGCCGCGTTGAGGCTCTTCGCCGCTCAACGCGACGCCTGCCGCGCCGACAAGATCTGTGGCAGCAACGTCGGCATCGTCTACACCAACTGGTCAATCACCCGCGAAAACGCTGGCGACTGGCCCGCCGCGCGACAGCTCCTTCAGACCTGCCTCACCGATCTGCCGGGGGATGTCCACTGCCAGGACGCGCTTCGGGAACTGGAAGGCCGCCACCGCTTCTAGCGCCGATCGCGCTGCCCTGTCGTGGCGCGCGTCGCGCGTACCGGCCCCACAAAGACGGCTCGCCGCTTTTTCTCCGCTCCTGACGTTTTTTCGCTCAAGCGCGGAGCGAAAGGTGTCGCTGTCTTTGTTGTTGGAACCCACTCATCTGCAGGCCTTTGCGATCCCCGGGTTCTGCCAGCCGGTGAGCGCGCTTTCCCACCTGCTGGGAGCCGTGGTCGCCATCTTCGCGGCGCTGCCGCTCATCCGCCTGGGTGGTGGCAGTCGACTTCACCGGGCCGCGCTGACGATCTATGCCGTGTGCGTGGTGATCCTGCTGGCCATCAGCGGGACCTACCATTCGCTGGATGAAGGTGGCGCCGCCCGCACCTTCATGCGGCGGGTGGACTACTTTGCCATCTGGCTGCTGATCGGCGGCACGTTCACCGCCGTTCACGGCGTCATGTGCCGCGGCTTCTGGCGGCGCTGGATGCTGACGCTGGTCTGGTTCTTCGCGGCGGCGGGCATCACCCTGCAGATCCTCTGGTTTCGATTTTTCTCCGGTGTGCCGGGGTTGCTGCTGTATCTCGGCGTGGGATGGATTGGCCTGGGGTCGATCGTCAAGCTGGGCCGCCAGATCGGTTTTCGGGCGGTGCGGCCCATGTGGATCGCCGGGCTGTTCTATTCGGCGGGGGCCATCCTGGAGGCGGTACGCCAGCCGGTGATCATCCCGCACTGGATCGGGCCGCACGAGACCTTTCACCTGGCCATCATCGTCGCCGTGGCCATCCACTGGAACTTCATCCGCGGGCTGTTGTTGGTCCACGTCCCGCGAATGGCCAGCAGCGAGGCCAGCGCGTCCCCATCGGCCGCGGTCGTCGTCGACGCGCGGGTCAGCATGCAGACCGGTGAATCGCCGTCCGTTTCGGTTGCGGGTATCATCACGACGTGAGGATCAGCGCGCCGCGCGGACGGGCCCGGACGGTGACGGCCTGGACGCTGCTGGCGGCGGTGAGCCTGGGGATGGCGCTGCTGGTGGCGGCGATGGCGGTCTATCCCGGCGGCACGGCGCTGGAGCGCGGGGCGGTCGGGCATTCGTTCTGGCGCAATTTCTTGTGCGACCTCACGCAGGGCGTGGCGGTGAACGGAGCTCCCAATCACCTGGGCGCCGGTCTGGCCTGCGGCGCGCTGGCGGCCTTCGGCGTGGCGGTCGGTTGTTTCTGGTGGCTGTTGCCGGCGGTCCTGGAGGGGCGCTGCGATTCACGATGGGCGCTGGCCATCCGCGTTCTGGGCGCGGTTTCATTGCTGGGTCTGGTGGCGGTGCTGGTCGTGAACGGACCGGCGCACGTGGTGGCGGTGTTCGCCTCGTCGGTGCCGGGGCTGGCGGCGGCCGTCCTGGCGATGGTGGCCTGCGCGCGCGCCGGCGTCTGGCCGCTGGTGGTGCTGGCGGTCGCCACCGTGGGCGCGGCGGCGATCGATTCCGTGCTGTACGCCCGCAGCTACCTGGTTCACCCGCGCGTGGTGGTGCCCGCTCTGCCGGCGTTTCAACGCCTGGCGCTGCTGGCGCTGCTGGCCTGGATGGTGGCGACGGCCGCCCGCGCGGCGGGATTGGCCGGCGGCCGCCGCCGACCATGACGCGGTCCTGACGGATGGGTCGGGGTTGCCG
>DATLVT010000908.1:0-3169 GCA_035577105.1 Polyangia bacterium | reverse complement strand
GGCCAGCACTTCCGAGAGCGTGCCGTAACCAAGGCTTTGATAGAACGCACGCGCTGCCGCGTTGCCGGCCCATACCGTCAGCACCAGCTGCTCGGCGCCCTGGCTCTTGGCCCACGCCGCGGCCGCGTCCATCAAGCGGTGGCCGATGCCCCGTCGGCGGTGCCCCGCCGCCACCACCAGGCCGTCGATGTGGCCGCGTCGCTGCGGCACCATCTGCGGCTCGGCTGGCGTGTCGAACACGCGCAGCAGAACGGCGCCGGTGATGGTCCGCCCCACCCCTTCGCCCGCGGCGGTGGTCGTCGCCTCGTCCAGAAAGACCATGGCGTGGGGCGCCGACAGCACCCGCCGCCACTCGTCGGTCGTTCTGGGCGCTGAACGAAAATAGCGCGGCGCCAGCACGCTGTGCAGGTCGTCGATCTCGCGCCACAGCTCGCACAGGGCCGGGCAGTCGCCGAAGCGGGCCGAACGGATCAGCTGGCCTTTTCCTCGTCGCCGTCGGTGAGCTCCACCGGGAACCGCGACAGCATGGCCTCGTGGACCAAAGCCTCGGTCTCGGCTTCGGTGGGCATCTGCAGCGCCCGCTCCGCCAGACGTTCCGCCTCGTCAAGGCGGGTCGACCGGATGATCGACTTGACCACCGGGATCTGCCGCGGCGCCATGGAGAAGTTTCGCAGCCCCAGGCCCAGCAGCATCCACACCGACATCGGATCGCCGGCCATGTCGCCGCACATGGCCACCGATTTGTTGGCGCTGGTGGCGCCGGCGACGATCATGCGCAGGGCCCGCAGAATCGCCGGGTGCATCGGGTGATAAAGGTAGCCGACGTGCTCGTCCTCGCGGGCGGCGGCCAGCGAATACTGGATGAGGTCGTTGGTGCCGATGCTGAGGAAATCGCACTCCTTGGCCAGCAGGTCGGCGATGAACGCCGCGCTGGGCGTCTCGATCATGGTGCCGATGGGCACCTTGGGATCGTGACGGACTTTCTCCCGCCGCAGCTCCTCGCAGACGTCGGTGCACAGCTTCTTGGCGGCGCGCAGCTCGGCCACCCCCGAGATCAGCGGGAACAGGATCTTCACCGGCCCGAAGGCCGAGGCCCGATACAGCGCCCGCAGCTGCGTCCGGAAGATGTCCTGCCGGTGCAGCGAGAACCGGATCGACCGCAGCCCCATGGCCGGGTTGATGCTGCTGGGCAGGCGCACCGACGGCGGCATCTTGTCGCCGGCCAGATCCAGCGTGCGAAAGGTGACCGAACGCCCGCCCACGTTCTTGACCGCCGCCAGGGCGTGGGAGAACTGCTCCTCCTCCGTGGGCAGCTCGGTCCGCTCCAGGTACAGGAACTCCGTGCGGAAAAGACCGACCGAGCTGGCCCCCAGATCGACGGCGATGGGGATCTCCTCCAGCATCTCGATGTTGGCCGCCAGGTGCACCGGCGTGCCGTCCATGGTCTCCGACGGCTGGTCACGCATGGCGGCCAGCCGCTGGGCCCGCCGGCGGTGGACCACGGCGCGTTCCTTGTACTTGCGCAGCGCCTCCTCGTCGGGATCCAGAATCACCTCGCCGCGGTGACCGTCGACCACCACGGTCATGCCCGACCACACCCGGTGGGTCAGGCTCTCCACGCCGACGACGTACGGCAGCCCCAGGGCGCGGGCCACGATGGCGGTGTGCGACGTGCGTCCGCCACCATCGGTGCAGAACCCGGAGGTCTCGGCGCGTCCCAGCTGGGCGGCGTCGGCCGGCGACAGATCGTGGGCGATGGCGATGCTGCCCTTGGGCGCGTCCTCGGGCGACACCGATTCGACCATGCCCAGCAGGTTGCGCAACAGGCGCTCGCCCACCATGGCGATGTCGCTGCGGCGATCGCGAAAATAGGGGTCCTCGATGCGGTCGAAGACCGCTTGAATCTGGTCCAGCGCGCGGCGCACCGACCACTCCGCCGAGGTCTTGTCCTCGCGGATCAACCGGCGCGCCTGCTCGACCAGGTGCACGTCGTTCAGCATCAGGCGGTGCGCCTCCAGGATGCTGTACTGGTGGTGCTCGTCCCCTTCTCGCTCGGCGATCTGCTCCTGGATGCGCGCCAGCTGCGCGTCGGTCTGGGCCAGCGCCTCGTCAAACCGTTTCAGCTCGGCGTCGACGGATTCAGCGGCGATGCGCCGCTCGTGCACCTCGACCCGGCTGCCCAGCACGTGGGCCAGCCCGATGGCGATCCCGGGCGATGCGGCGACGCCGGTCAGCCTCTCCATGAACGGCTCCCGGCCTGGTCCCGGCCCGCGCGATTCACGGTTCGACGCCCTCACCAAATCCAGAAGCCACCAGCTCCGCCAGCGCCGCCACCGCCACCTCCGCGTCGTCGCCCACGCACACCACGGCCATCGTCACCCCGTGGGCCGCCACCAGGGTCAAGAGACCCATGATGCTCTTGCCGTTGGCTTCCTGGCCGTCTTTGACGACGCGAACCTCGGAGCGGTACTTGTTCGCCAGCTGGACGAATTTGACCGCGGCGCGCGCGTGCATCCCCAAGCGATTGCAGATCCGGACATTTCGCGTGGCTTCCATGTCAGTGAGAGTCTTCCTCGGCAAGCGCCACCTTGCCGGTCAGCTCTGATCCCAGACGGATCGATCGGCGGCCCACCTCACGCAGAAGCTCGGCCATCTCGCCCGGGCGCAGCTCGCGCCGATCGATGGTGGCCAGCTTCAGGAGCATGGGCAGGTTCACCCCGCAAACGATCTCGGCCTGCCGGGTGCCATCCATCATGGCCAGGCAGGCCTGAAAGGGCGACGAGCCGTGAATGTCGACCAGCAGCAGAACGCCCAGGCCACTGTCGACCTGATCGCAGGCGCGACCGACCCGACGCAGGATCGTGTCGAAGTCCTCGGCCATCGATACCCCCACCGCCGTCGCCGCCGCCAGCTCGCCGACGATCCCCGCCGCCGCCGCCAGCAGACATTCGCCCGACCCACCGTGAGTCACCACCACTAACCCAACCGTCTCTTCTCTGGCCGTGGCCATGGTCTCTCCAGTCTACAGTAAGTTCATGCAGCGGCGCTGGTCCGCTGGATGTCTCTATGTCGGATAGAGATCGGAATGTCCGCTCCCAACCGCCGCCCCAGCTCATTGGCGATGGCCACCGAACGGTGCCGACCGCCGGTGCAACCGATGGCCACCGTG
>DATLVT010000907.1:0-4270 GCA_035577105.1 Polyangia bacterium | reverse complement strand
CTCGACCACCTTCTTGCCCTCGCGGTGGGCGCGGATGACGAACTCGCTGGCGAAGACGTCGCGATCCAGGACGCAGCGGCGCGCCGTCTCCAGCAGGGCCTCGCGCCGGAAGGCCTTCAGGCCGTGCGTGTCGGTGCCGCGGTAATGGCACACCACGCGCAGCATCCCGTTGTAAACGCGGGTGGCGGCGCGCCTGAACAGCGGTCGCTGGTCGTTCGAACCGACCATGGCCTTCGACCCCACCACCAGCTCGGTGTCGCTGCGCTCCAGCAGGGCCAGCGCCCGGGCGTAGAACTGCGTGTCCAGCAGATCGATCTCGTCGCAGATGACGTACTTGCCGCGCGCTTCAAGGATGCCCGTCTTCATGGCCAGGCCATAGTTGGGCGCGCCGATCGACAGGATGCGGACCTGCGGGTGGGCCGCCTGCAGCTCCTTGCCGATCTCCACGGTGCGATCGCGCGAACCGTTCTCGCACAGCAAGAGCTCGTACGCCCATCCGAACGGCCGCAGCTTTTCCTCCAGCTCCAGCACCGATCCGGCCAGGATCCCTTCCTCGTTGTAGACCGGGATGACGATGGAGACGTGCGGAGGCGCGCCGTTTGCACTCATCGCGTCCGCCGCGCGCCCAGGGACCATGTCTGGCTTTCTTTTGATCTCACGGAAAACATTGACTTAGCATGAAGGCCACCAGGCCGGCCACGTGTTAAAAAGGCTGCGCGCCCCCCGGAGGGCGACGCGATCGGATAGCCCGGCGTCGGGCGCCCAGAGACGACATGGTACCCTCTCGCCTGCCAAACAGGGACACCCGGCGCGTCGATCGGGAGGGCCTGCAGCGCGTGCGCGACCTGGATCGCCAGCACCGCAAACGGTTGCGCGGCGCCGCGCGCCTGATGCTGACGTTTCGTTTTCTGGCCACCGCGCTGCAGCGCCTGCACCGCGGCACCGCGCCGGTCACCGCCACCCCGGTCCCCCACCCCGCGCCCGGCACGGTGATGGTCTCCTTCGTCGGCCACGCCACGGTCATGATCACCACGGCGCAGACGCGCGTGTTGACCGATCCGCTGCTGGAAAACAGCCTGTTCGGCCTGCGCCGCGCCAAGGCGGCCGGGCTGGCTGACGCTGATCGCGACGACGTCGATCTGGTGCTGATCTCGCACGCCCATCGCGATCACCTGCGCCCGCGCAGCCTGCGCCGGCTGCCGCGCGCCGCCCGCGTGGTGGTCCCCCCGCGCTGCGCCGATCTGATCGCGCGCCAGCGTTTTGACGACGTGGTCGAGCTGGGCCCAGGGCAGAGCCTGCGCCATCGCGATCTGGAGATCACCGCCGTTCCCGTTCGGCACTCCGGCGTGCGCGGCCTGGGCGACTATATTCGCCGCGGCACCAGCGGTTACATCATTCGCGCCCAGGGGACCACCGTCTACTTCGCCGGCGACACCGGTTATTTCTCCGGCTTTTCGGAGATCGGCCGCCGGTTTCACCCCGACGTCGCCCTGCTGCCCATCGCCGGGTACGAACCGGCTGGCTTCCGCGACGAGCACATGTCGCCGCTGGATGCGCTCTATGCCTTCGAAGATCTCGGCGCGCGCGTCCTCATCCCCATCACCCACGGTTCCTTCCCGCTCAGCTATGAACCGCTGCACGCCCCGCTGGAATGGCTGCGCCAGCTCGCCCGCTCGCGCGGCCTGGGCCACGCTACCGACGACGACAGCCGCCACGTGGCCGTCCTGGACCACGGTGAGAGCTGTCTGTTCCGGCGGCGAGGCCCGAAAAAAGTCGCGTGATTGCGCTGCTTGTCGCCCCCGCTTGTGATCCCTCCAACATCCTGGGGCCATCTCCTCTTGACCCCGGCGCTGTTCGCCGGCCAGACTGCCTGCCATATTCCCCCGGAGGTCTGACGATGATGAACTGGCTTGGTAAGGGAGTCCTCGTGGCAATGGTGGTCGCCGGATGCGGCGGCGGGGGCGGCGGCACGACCGTCACCGTCGCTGATTTTTGCGCGCAGAAGGCGGACAAGGAATGCCAGGTGGTCGATAGCTGCGGCACCGCCGACAAGCCGACCTGCCTGGTCGCCCGCAAGGCCGAGTGCATGACGCTGGCGGCTGATGCCCAGGTGGCGCCGCGCATCTTCCGCGCCGCCAACATCAGCGCCTGTATCAACCAGACCAGCTCTGTCTACGCCACAAAGGGAACCATCACCCCGATGCAGCTCGACATGATGAACGAGGCCTGCCAGTACGTCTTCCAGGGCGACGTCGCCGAATCATCTCCCTGCAAGGTGAAATACGACTGCACCGGCACCCTCATTTGCGACAAGGGCGTCTGCGCCAAGAAGACCACCAAGAACGCCACAGAGCTGTGCGGCAACCCGGGCGAGATCTGCAACACCGGATCGATCTGCACCATGATGGGGGCCGTCTACAAGTGCCTGCCGAAAGGAATGCTCGCGGCGATGTGCGACGAGACCACCCCCTGCCTGGAAACGCTTCACTGCGTGGGCGGCAAGTGCGCCGAGCGTGCGGCCGTCGGGGGCGCCTGCACGTCGAACGGCGACTGCGCAAGCACGGTCCCGTATTGCGACCCCTACATCGGGAACAAATGCGACAAGGGCCTGACCTTCGGCGGCGGCGCGGCAGCCTGCGCGGCCTTCGGCGGGATGGCCAGCGGCAGCGGGGGCAGCGCCGGGACCGGCGGGGCCTCGGGTTCGGGCGGCGCCGCCGGCACGGATGCGGCGGACGACGGCGGCGGGGACGACGGGGCGGCCACCGATTGATCCGTTGATTCCCGGGTGCAGGCCAGATTAAGTAAGCACTTCACCGTGGTGACAGATCGACTTCGCAAGGTCCCCCCGTGGGGTTGGGCTGTGCTTTTTTCGCTGGCGATCTGCCTGCCGCGCCTGGGAGCCTTTGGCTTTTGGGATCCCTGGGAGCTGAAGATCGCCGACCAGGCCCGCGAGATCGCGGAGAGCGGCCACCTGTTCGACCCGACGGTGGGCGGCCGTTACCCGGCTGGCAAGGGGCTGGGGTTCGTGTTTGCGGCGCTGGGGATCAAGATCTTCGGCGCCGGCGAATTCGGCGCGCGCCTGCTGAACACCCTGTGCGCCGTCGGGGCGCTGCTGGGGGTCTACTGGGCCGCCGCGGGGATGTTCCGGCGCCGGGCCGCCTTGCTGGCCACGCTGGCCCTGGGCACCATGACCATCTTTACCCTGGAGGCGCGCCAGCTGACCTCCGACGCGCCGGCCATGGCCGGGTTGGCGTTTGCCATGGGCGGGCTGGCCCGCTATGCCTGGCCTCCGTCGGGAAAACGGCGGCTGCTTGATCTGGTGATCGGCTGCCTGGGGATGGCCTTCGGCTGTCTGGCGGCGGGCGCCCTGCTGGGCGTGGTGCTGCCGGGCCTGTCGCTGCTGGCGGCGCTGATCGTCGGTTACGGTCTGGTGGCTTCGGACGCCAAGGTCGACGACGGCACGGGCGATCTGGCCGCGCCCGGCACCGGGCCCGACATTCCCGCCGGCAGCCGCTTTGGCGAGGCCACCCTCAGCTTCAAGAAGCCCACCGGCCTGATCCTGATGGGCATCGGCCTGCTTTGCATCGCGCTGATGGTGGCGGCCATGACCAACCTGGTGGCCGGCAAATATTCGGCGCTGCTGGGCGGCGTGGCCCAGGGGGGCGTGCCCTCCCACAACTTCGAGTACCTGGTGCGGGAGCTGGGCTTTGGCCTGTTCCCGTGGAGCGCGGTGGCTGTCTTCGCGCTGGCCCGCCCGTTGATTCGCCTCGACGAATCGGAGGGCATCCAGTCGAACACGCGCCTGGCCTTCGGGCAGCTGTACGTCTTCTTCGTCGCCGGGCTGGGGTTCGCCCTGTCGACGTACCTGGTGCTGGTGCTGGGCGACGGTCGTTACCTGGCCTTGCCGGCCATCGCGCTGGCGGTCGGCATTTTTCTGGACGAGGCGCTGGAAGGGAACCGCTCCGAACCGGTCGCCGGCCTGTTGATGGCGACCGGCACCATGGTGGTGGCCCGCGACTTTTTCCTGGCGCCGGAAGAGCTGGTGTCTGTCCACCTGCTGGACAAGGTGAAGTGGCCGCCGGTGCTCTCGATTGAACACCTGATCCTGGCCGTCGGGTTTCTGGTGGCGCTGGGCGTTTACGCCGGGCTGGCCACGCGCGGCCGGGCGCTGGGCAAGATCGCCGCCCGTGACCTGACCAACGCCCGCAGCTGGCAGCTCCGGCTAGAGCCGCTCATCGTCGCCGCCGGGCGCTGGGGCCTGCAGGCGGCG
>DATLVT010000906.1:0-6990 GCA_035577105.1 Polyangia bacterium | reverse complement strand
TGCTCGGGGTGTCGGTGACGGGCGCGTCCGTCACCGGCGCGTCGAGGGAAGAGCCTCCCGAGCCGCCGGTGCCGGAGCCGCCGGTGCCGGAGCCGCCAGTGCCGGAGCCGCCAGTGCCGGAGCCGCCGGTGCCGGTGATCTTGCCCCCCGCGCCCCCGGTGCCGCTGGAGTTTGAGTTCGAGCTTGAGCAAGCAGCAGCGGCGAACATCGCCACCGCGACCAAGGAAGTCGTGGCCAGTCGAGATAGGTTCAAGGTCATGGGGTTCTCTCCAGCGTGTCGAGGTCGTGTACCGGAGCGTACGATCGCCACCGGTCTAGGTTTCAGCAAGAAAAAAACGTAACTGACGTTAGCTTCAACGAGCGGTTCGTTGCGGGGCCTGTCGTTCAAGCGCGGCGTTGAACTGAGCCAGAATCGGATCGCCGGGGTTCAGCGCCGCATAGCTTTCGACGTGCGGGCGCGCCTTGTCCGGGTGACCTTGCTTGAGGTGAATGAGGGCCAGGTTCTTGTGCAGGACCGGGTTCTTTGGATTGATGATCAGGGCATCGTCGAAGGCGCGGACGGCCAGCTCCAGCCGGCCCAGGCTGGCGTAAGAGAATCCCAGGCCGGCCAGGGTCTTCTCGCGCACTGACGGATCGCGCGGACTGGTCGCCAGCAGCTCGGCGAAGGTGGCCGCCGCCACCGCGTACTCCTTGCCGTCCAGGAAGCGCCAGCCGGCGCCGTCGAGGCCAGCCATCCTCTCCTCGGGGCGACCGCTGTTCGCCTTTTGAATTGCCTCGTCGGCCTCCTTCAATTTCTGGGCGGCCGCCCGATCGCCGGGGAGGAGCGACAACGACGTCGCCAGCTCGCCGCGGGCAGTGATGGCCAGGCCTTTTCCCAGCAGTATCTCGCCGCGCAGCGTGTGCGCGTCGGCGTTCCGGGGCGCGCGGGCGATGACCATGTCCACCGCGGCCAGGGCGGGCGCGTCGTCGCCCAGTTGATGGTCGGCCAGAGCCAGCTTGTACCGGGCCTCCAGCCATTCGGGATCTTGCTGAACGCATTTTTCCAGCTCGCCGCGGGCGCGGGCAAAGTCATCTTGTTTCAGGTAGCCGGTGGCGACGTTGAAGGACAGGCTGGCGCGCGCGCCTTGCAGTCCCGCCGGGGCATACACGATGACAAGCGCCGCCAGCGCCGTCCCCACCCCGGCCATCAGCAACGGCACCGCCTGTTTTTGCCGCTGCCGTTGCCAGGCCCACTCGACGGTGAAGGCGCTGAAGAGGATCAGCAGCGGAACGGCCGGCAGTCGATAACGGTCGCTGACAAAGAACGCCACCACGGCCAGCGCGTAGACGCCCAGCATCAGCAGCGGCAAGGCGTGCTTTCGAAACTGTCGCAAGCAGATGACCGCGCCCGTCCAGCCCAGCAGCGACACGACGCCGAACGAGATCACCGACCAGCGCAACAACGGGAAGTAGTCCTTGAACGACTCCTGATCCAGATCCAGCGGCACCTCGTAGCGGTTGGCGAAGAGGAAGGCCTTCCGGAGAAACAGCCGCCCGGCGGCCAGCGGCTCGGCGACGATGAAGCGCAGACCCTTCCTGAACCAGTGACTGGAGACCTCGCCCGCGGTCAGCGAGCGGTGCGCCTCCGCTTCGGCGACGCGCCTGGCCCCGGTGACGTTGATGCCGGACAGCGAGTCCTCCATCCCGGGGGGCACGACGAAGAACCCGGGCGCCTCCGAATTGTTGCCGATGTAAAAGTTGATGCCCCCCTGCGACGAGACCAGCACGAACTGCCCGGTCGTCCGGTAATTCCACAGCGTGGCGGGAAGGATGCCCAGCAACACCGAACCGGCGAACATGGCCGCCCGGGCGACGCCGGTGCCGTTCAGCCGCGCCTGCCAGCCGGAAAATCCCAGCCACAGCGCCACCGGCAATGTCAGGATCAGCAGCGTCGGCGCGCCGAGGGTCGCCAGACCCAGGCAACCCCCCGCGGGCAACAGCAGCATCGGCGCCGACCGGGCATTGGCCAGCAGCAAGAGCTGCAGCGACGCCAGCATCAAGAATACCGCCAGGCTGATGCTGAGCAGCTGCGCCTCGAAGTGGATGAACGGCACGTACAGGGCCGCCAGCGCCAGGGCGATGAGGGCCACCGTGCGGTTGAACAGCCGCTGCCCGATGAGGAAGACGAGACCGCAAGTTCCGACGCCGATGATCATCTGCACGGCGCGAACCGCGTTGATGCCGTGCCCGAACGTCTTGAACACCGCCGCCAGAAAAAATACGTAGAGCGGGCTGAAGTTGAAGGCCGTCGCCTCCCGCAGGTAGCTGCCATCGACGATCTTCTGGGCGGTCTCCTGGTAGAAAAGTCCGTCCGACGTCACGTTGGGCAGGGCGCGCAGCTGAAAGAACGCGATCACCCGCAACAGCGCCGCCAGCGTCAGTAGGCCGGCCACCACCAGAGGATAGGCACCCTGCCAGCGGGCGCGCGGACGGGCTTCGGTGATCACCGCTGGGCGTGGCCGACGCGATCGCAAGGCGGGTCATTGTACGCTTCCCCGCGCTGCCCCGTCTCCTTCCCGGGCCCGGTGCCGATCCGGGATTGGGCGCGCGCCGGCGATCGGTCGGCCGTCCGATCTTCTCTGCGTGGCGCGCATTTACTGAAACAACGCGAGCCAAACTCCGGAGAAATCCGTGATTCCGTGGCGGTCCTCCTTGTTCGTCTGGTCCGACATCTGTAATTTGCGCGTGTTATTGTTCGGTTCCGCCGGTGGTTCGTCCCTTGGCGGAGTGAAAGTGGCGAGGCAGTCGCGCCCTTTCTCACGATCCCGTCAGCTTTTTCGTTTTTCGCGCTGCCGGCTGCAGGATGAGGAGCGAGCGAGTTGGTCGGGGTCGCATCATTACTAATAATCGCCTCGTCGTTGTGTCTCCGTGGGAGGGTCCGACCATGAAGAAGCGTCAGCGGTTTCAAATGCACGGCCGAAACGCTGGGCGCCTGTGGATGGCGACCCTCTTCGTGCTGGCCGGCGCTGTCGGGGTCGGTTGCTCGGGCAACGTCGCTGGTGGTCCTGGCGCCACGGGGAGCGGCAGCGGCGGCAACGGTGGCACCGGCAACACCGGCGGGGGCAACCCGCCGGTGCCGGGGGAGTTCACACCCGCTCCGGCGGCGCTGCGCCGGTTGACGGTGGTCCAGTATCGCAACAGCATCGCCGACCTTCTGGGCGGCGGGGTCACCGTCTCGGGAGACTTCGAGGCGGACGCCGCGCTGAGTGGATTCGCCTCGATCGGCGCGTCCCTGGTCAGCCTGTCCCACCACAGCGTCGAGGAGTTCGAGACCTCGGCGCTGGACCTGGCCAAGCAGGCGCTGTCGGATCCCACGCGCGCCGCCGCGCTGGTCGGCTGCAACCCCACCGCGGCCACCGACGATGCGTGCACGCAGCAGTTCCTCAAGAAGTTCGGCCGCCGCGCCTGGCGCCGCCCGCTGACCGACGGCGAAGTGACGACGTACCTTGGCGTGGCCAAGACGGTGCAGACGGGCATGAAGAGTTTCTTCGGCGGCCTGGCGTACGCGCTGGCCGGTCTCCTGGAGTCCCCGCATTTCCTTTACCGCGAGGAGTGGGGCACGCCCGATCCGGCCAAGGCCGGTCGTCTGATCTTCAACGACTACGAGCTGGCCACCCGGCTGTCATTCTTTCTGTGGAACTCGACGCCTGACGACGCCCTCCTGGACGCGGCCGACGCGCATCAACTGACCACCACCAGTGGCTTCGCCACGCAGGTGCAGCGCCTGCTGAAATCTCCGCGGGCGGCGGTCGGCATCCAGACCTTCTTCTCCGAGTACTACCGCCTGGCCGAGCTGGACAACCTGCAGCAGCTGCCCACGGTGTTCCCGCAGAAGACCGACACGCTGGGGCCGGCCATGCGCCAGGAGACGCTGCGGCTGCTGACCGACATCACCGTGACCCGCGACGGCGACTTTCGGGAGATCTTCGATTCGTCGACGACGTTCGTGAACGCCGAGCTGGCCAAGCTGTACGGCTTGCCGCCGGTCAGCGGGACGGACTTCGTCAAGGCGACGCTGCCCGCGGACGGCGTGCGCGTCGGGTATCTGGGCCAGGGCAGTTTCCTGGCGCTGAACGCCCACGCCAACATCGGCTCGCCCACGGAGCGCGGCAAGTTCATCCGCGAGATGCTGATGTGCCAGCAGATCCCGCCGCCGCCCATGAACGTGCCGCCCTTGCCCGACGACAGCGCGTCGCCCACCAAGCAGACCATGCGGCAGAAGCTGCAGATCCACCGCGAGATGGAGCCCTGCAAGACCTGCCACACCATCATGGACCCCATGGGTCTGGCCTTCGAGAACTTCGACGGCATTGGCGCCTATCGGACCATGGACGCCGGTCAGAACATTGACGTCACCGGCGACCTGGACGGCACGGCGTTCAATGGACCGCGCGAGCTGGCCAAGCTGCTGCGCGACAACGCCAGCGTGCAGGCCTGCGTGGCCCGCAACCTGTATCGCTACGTTCTGGGTCACGTCGAAGGCTCCGGCGAGGAGCCGGCCATCACCCAGCTGGCGCAGGGATTCAAGGACGGCAAGTTCCAGTTCAGCGCCCTGGTCAACGGTATGGTCAAGAGCGCGGCCTTCTTCTACGCCGCGCCGCCGTCGGCGGACGTCGGCAGCGGCGGCGCGTCGGGTAGCGGAGGGGCGATGGGCGGCAGTGGCGGCGCCGGCGGCTCGTCGCCCGACGCCGGTCCTGGCCCCACCGACGGTGGCTCCGTCGATCAGGTGACGGTGCCGACCGGTCCGCTCAGCTATGCCAAGCACATCGCCCCCATCATCGCCTCGCGATGCTCGCCCTGTCACACCACCGACGCCAAGGCCGGGTTGAACTTCACCTACGACAACCTGGTCACCAACAGCGCCGTCACCAACGCGACGACCAAGGCCTGCGACTGGCTGACGGCGCCTCCGCGGCGCGTGATCGCCGGCGACCCCGACCACAGCCTGCTGTGGGTCAAGCTGACCTTCGACGGCGCGATCGCCACCCATATGTGCGGCGACCATATGCCGCTTGCCACCTCGGGCAAGATGGTGACCACGGTGGAGCTGGACACCATCCAGCGCTGGATGAGCCAAGGCGCCAAGCCCTAAGGCACAAGGAGACGACGCTCATGTCAAGGTCCAGAATCAGTCGACGAACCGTGCTGCGGGGTGCCCTGGGCGGCGCGGCGATCAGCTTTGCCCTGCCGCCTCTCGAGGCGATGTTCAACGGCAACGGCACCGCCTACGCAGACGGCGCCGCCATTCCCACCCGCCTGGGCATCTTCTTCTGGGGCAACGGCATGAAGCCGGATCGCTGGGTCCCCGTCGACACCGGGCCCAACTGGACGCCCAGCCCGTCGCTGGCCCCGCTGGCCACGCTGGGGATCAAGGACTACGTCAACGTCGTCACCGGCACGCGCATCACCTCGGGAGACGAACGCGGCCACCACTCGGGCACCGTCGGGATCCTCTCGGGCGCGCCGCTCATCTCGCAGCCGGCGGGCGCGGCGCCTTATCGGTCGACGTTCAGCAAGCCCAGCATCGATCAGGTGGCGGCCAACATCATCGGCACCAGCAGCAAGTTCAAGTCGCTGGAGGTCGGGATCTCGAATCGCCTGGACATCAGCGAGGGGACCACGCTGCACTATCTGTCGCACAACGGCCCGGACAGCTTCAACGAGCCGCAATACGATCCGGCCAAGGTCTTCGACCGGCTGTTCGGCGCCGGGTTCACGCCGCCCAACGCCACCACCACGCCGGTGGTGGACGCCACGCTGGCCTATCGAAAAAGCGTGCTGGACGCCGTGCTGGGCGACTTCACGTCGATGCGGGCGCGGGCCGGCGGGGCCGACAAGGTTCGCCTGGACATGCACGCCGAGGGCGTGCGCTCGATCGAGAACCGTCTCTCGCTGACATCAGTGCCGCCGCCGATGGCCTGCAAGCTGCCGATGAAACCGAACAGCTTTGTCGATCAGAACGGCCAGGAGCAGATCGAACCCAAGACCAAGGCGATGGGCGATCTCATCGCCATGGCCCTGGCCTGCAACCAGACGCGGGTGTTTTCGATGATGTACACCGGCAGCGTGGCCAGCACGGTGTTCTGGCAGGTCGGGCTCAGCTCTGGCCACCACCAGTTGACCCACGACGAGCCGGGGCTGCAGCCGCAGGTGCAGTCGTCGACGGTGTTCACGGTCAAGATGTTCGGAACGCTGCTGCAGTCGCTGAAGGCGATCCCCGAAGGTGCCGGCAACGTGCTGGACAACTGCGCGGTCCTGGGGACTTCGGACACCTCCGACGGGCGGTTCCACAACATCCGCGACTTTCCCATCCTGGTGGGCGGCAAGGCCGGCGGCTACTTCAAGTACCCCGGGATTCACTATCGATCGCCGACCGGCAACGAGAGCTGCAGCGTCGTGCTGCTGAGCCTGCTGCGCGCGGTGGGAACGAACCTGACCCAGGTCGGCGCCGCCGGTGGGTTGGCCACCACCACCTGCACGCCCATCGAAGCCTGAGCCAAGCCTGAATCGCCGCCGTCGCGCGCCTTACGAGACGGCGCGCGACAGGGCCAGGCGCAGGCCGCGCGCGGCGGCGTCGATCGCTTCGGCGCCGCGCTCCAGCGCAAACGGGTTCACCCGCGGAATCCCGTCGACGGCGATGACCTGCAGGTCCGGTCGCTGCGGCGCCCGCAGGGCCGGGCTGCCCTTGCGGCGCCACGGGGAACGGGAGGTCAGGTTGTGAAACAGGACGCGTTCGTCGCCATTGGCGCCCTTCAGGCCGGGACGGTCCTTGATGCCGCCGTCCAGGTAGATGCGTCCGTCGATGCGCACCGGCTGGAACATGAAAGGCAGCGCGCAGGACGCGTGCAGCGCCGGCGCCAGCGGACCCGCCCGCAGCACGGTGCTGCGCATGCCGGCCACGTCGAACACCGAGACGGCCAGGGGGACGCGACACTCTTCGAAGGTGGCCAC
>DATLVT010000905.1:0-8753 GCA_035577105.1 Polyangia bacterium | reverse complement strand
ATCCGTTCGATATCCGGTCCCTGGGCGCGCAAGGTCGCTGCATCGTATTCGATGAACGACGTGCGCTTGACGAAATCCGCCACGCCCAGCGGTGACGCGAACCGGGCGCTGCCGCCGGTGGGCAGCACGTGGCTGGGTCCGGCCATGTAATCGCCCACCGATTCGGGCGTCTGCCCGCCTAGGAACAGCGCGCCCGCCGTGGTGACGCCCTCGCTGATGCGCCGGGCGTCGCGCAGGGCCAGCATGCCGTGCTCGGGGGCCAGCAGGTTCATCACCGACGCCGCCTCGCTGGCGTCGGCCACCACGATGATGGCCCCGAAATCGCGCAAGGACTTCTCGGCGATGCTGCGCCGGGGCAGCTCGGCCAGCTGGCGCTGCACCTCGGCGGCGACGCGCTTGCCCACGTCGGCGCCGACGGCGATCAGGATCGGCACCGCCAGCGCGTCGTGCTCGGCCTGGGCCAGCAGATCGGCGGCGATCCAGGCCGGGTCGACGCTGTCGTCGGCGGCGATGACCACCTCGGTGGGGCCGGCCACCGAATCGATGCCCACGTCGCCGAACACCAGGCGCTTGGCGGCGGCCACGTAGGCGTTGCCCGGCCCCATGATCTTGTCGACGCGGGGGACGGTCTCCGTGCCGTAGGCCAGCGCTGCCACCGCCTGCGCGCCGCCGATGACGAAGACACGATCGACGCCAGCGATCTCGGCGGCGGCCAGCGTCTCAGGCGACGGGCCGGGCGTGGTCATGATGATCTCGCCGACGCCGGCCACGCGCGCCGGCACCGCCGTCATCAGCACCGTCGACGGATACAGCGCCGTGCCGCCCGGCACGTAAAGGCCGACCCGCGCCAGCGGCGACACGCGCGAGCCGATGCGCGCCCCGCCTTCGATGATCTCGAACGATGGGTAACGCTCGCGCTCGTGAAAGGCGCGAATGCGCCGGGCGGCGTGCTCCAGCGCGGCGCGCACGGCGGGCGCTGTCTGCGACGCCAGTTCGTGCCAGGCGGCCTTGGGCAGCTCCAGGTCGCCCAGCTGCCGCTTCTCGAAACGCGCCGTCAGCGCCCGGACGGCCGCGTCGCCGCCCGCCCGCACCTCGGCGATGATCTTGCGCGCCGACGCCTCGATCTCTTCGGGCACACTGGCGCTGCGCCGGCTCAGCGCCTGCAGCGTCTGCTCGTAATCCGGCTGCGATCGATCGATGGTTCGCATGATTGCGGCTGCCCAGCATAGGGGGCAGTCCGCTTCAAAGCTACTGCGTCTTGGCCCCCGCCTAAGGCGCGGGGGGCGGCTGGGTGCCGCAGGCCAGGGCCGTGATTTCGTCAGGGGTGAGGACGCGGTTGTACAGGGCTACCTCGTCGATGGTGGCGGCCAGGCGGTCGATGATCTGGGTGCTGGGGAGGTCGCGGTTGGGGGCCTCTGCGGCGCCCACCACCAGCGGCGTGTTTTCGGTCCCGAATGGCAAGGGGAAGGTCATCGTTCCGAAGGGCTTGCCGTTGACGTAAAGGCGCAGGCCGTTGGTGGCGGCCACGTCGGCCACGTAAGTCACGCCCAGGTGCATCCATTCCGATCCCGAGGGCAACGGCTGATTGCTGGTGAGATCGGCGAACAGGCCGTTCGACGAATGCAGGCGCACGCGCAGATGATTGGCGGACACGCTGATCAGATAGTGATAGCCAGCGGCGCCCGCCGCCCGCCGCGAGACCACGGTGCCGTCGCTGGCAGCACCGGTGGGAAATTTGATCCACACCGACACGCTGAGGGCGGCCGCGACGACATTCAGTTTCTGCGGCGGACCGACGGTGATGTAACCGCCGGTGGCGCTTCCTGGCAGGGACACGGCTCGACCAAAGCGCCCGCTGGTCCACGCCGTCATCGTATCGACCTGGTTCAGCATCGCCGACAGCTTGTTTGGCGACGAATCAGCGATGATCGGATCGGAAGGACCGTCGTCCAGGCGCAGATAGGCGACCAGCCCCTGGCCCAGAGAGGTGACCACGGGAGGCGTGCAGATCGGCCAGTCGGCGGCGTCGGGCCCCATGTCGACGCCGACGCCGACGTCAACGCCGTCCGGCGCATTGCGGTCGGCCGGAACGTCGAGCCCATCGGCGGCGCCACCGCCACCATCGCCGCCGGCGTCGGCAGCGCTGTCGCCTGGCCCGTCGCTGGTCGAGGCGTCGTCGTTGATCGCGCTGGTAAAGCAAAGGTTCTGGCGGCACACCGGAACCTCGGTCGGACAATCGCGGTCGGCGTGGCAAGAGATCCGTCCGGGCAGGGCCCGCCCCGAGAACGTGCACGCCGGTGCCATCGCAGCCGCCAGCAGGCAGCCGATCGCGCAAACGTCAAACATCGTGATCGGGCAGCGCACGGGGCCGCGCGATTATAGGGGACAATTCAGGTCGGGGGCGCGCCGACCAGTATCGGTGCCACAGCTGGCGCCAGGTCGTCCAGTCGTGCCCGCCGGGGATGGCCATCACCTGGTCGGGCGGCAGCAGCGTCGCCAGCAGCTGGTGCGCCGGGTGCAGCCGATCGCCGTCTCCAAACGCCAGCACCAGGCGGGGCAGCTTTTCGCCCGGCTGCCCGTATTGACGCAGCCAGATCCACAGGCGCTGATAGGCATCGCCGGGATCGGCGGGCGTCCAGCGCTGGGGGCCGCCCTGGTCAGTGATGGTCTTGATCAGCGTTTTCGGCCCCAGGTAGGGGGCCAGCAGGATCAGCCCATCGATGTCCGGCGCGTGCTGACGGGCGATGGCCACCGCGCCCAGACCGCCCATGGAGATGCCGGCGATCCAGATCCGCCGGTATCCTTGCGCGCGGGCCGGGGCGATCACGTCGGTCCACACCCGATCGACGATGCTTTCCTTCAGGTAGTAGCCCAGGTGAGCGTCGACCGCGATCATGTCGACGCCCGGCGCCTGGGCCCGCACCTCGGCCACGAAGCCGTGCTGTTCCCATTCCTCCAGTCGGTTGCCCCGCCCCGGCAGCAGCACCAGCAACGTCGCGGCGCGCGCGCCGGGCACGGCCGGAAAGGCCTGCACGTGCACCGGCACCGCCGTCGGGTACATCCAGGCGCATGCGGAAAGCCACGTCGTCATCAGGGTCAGACAGACGAAAAGGGGCACGCGGTTCTTCACGGCGTGCCCCCGGGAGACGTCAACTCGGCGCGCGCGATCGGCTATTTGCCGGGGATCTTGATGATCTGGGCGCGCAGGGCCACCCCCGCCACGAACGTGCCGGCACCGCATTCGAACTCGGTCTCGCTGACGAAGGGCGTGTCCTTGTAGTTGCTCTCGATGGCGACCACGGCCGACCCTTGCAAGGAGCGCACGCGCGCCTGCAGCTCCAGCAGGGCCGAAAGAAAGACCCATTCGCACGCGACCTGGTCGCTCTTGCCGACGTGGTTGGTCTTCTTGTTGGTGCTGAACGGTCCCAGGTCCTGCCCGGCCGGATGAGGAGCCTTGCCGAAATAAAGCGGGATCTTGGGATCCAGCTTGGCCTTTGCATCGGGCGAACTGAGCGCCGCCGCGATCGGGAACTTCAACCGATCGTCGCGCGCCGAGACGGTTCGTGACAGACCGAGACCGATCACCACCCCGGCCAGGGCCACCCCCAGAATCCGAACCTTGCGTGAATCCATGGACAGATCCTTTAAATGACTGCCGCCCGGCGCACAAGAGGCTTTGTCGGCGGCTCTGTCAGCCGCTCTCGCCAGCGGTCGGGCGCGTCAGGGCATCGTGGGCTCGACGCCCTGGATCAAGGTGCCGTTGCGATACAGGGTGATCCGGGGCCAGGGGCCGAACGTGGTGATCTTGTTGTTGAAGGAATAGTCGTCGGCCTGGTTGATGGTGCTGTAGTCCTGCCGGAAGACGCGGGTGCGAAACAGGCTCAATTGCCCCGGCAACAGGCTCCCCGCGGCGGCCGTGAATCCGACCTCGAAGTAACGGTCGGCGCCGGGACGGGCCGGGGTGACCGGCTTGAAGACGTTGGTGACGAAAGCGGTGACGTCGACGTTATCGGGGACCACGCCCAGCATCCCGTTGTCGCAGGCGAACTGCCAGGGCGAGGTGCCGCCGGCGCCGGTGAACCAGTAGCGGATCGTCACCTCGCGCAGAGGAATCGGCGCCGCCGTCTCGTTGACCAGGGAGAACGTGGCGCGGATGGTGTTCGCCGTGGTCCCCTCGCATTGATAAAGGACGCCCAGCGCGCAGGACCCGCAGCCGATCTCGCCGTCGGCAGCGTCACTTGCGTCGCCGCCCGCGTCGTCGCCCCCGTCGCTGCCCCCGATCAAAGGATGTTCGAAGGCGTCGCCGGCGGTCTCACCGGCGGCCGGTAGATCGAAGCCGACGGCGACATCGTCGTCCCTGGCGTCACCGGCGCCGCTGGTTGCCCCTGTCCCGCCCTCCCCGGCGTCGCTCCCGGCGGCCGCTCCCGATCCACCACCGGCCAGCGCGTGGCGATAGAAAGGCTCGGCCCCCTCGCAGCCGAACAGCGCCAGCACGATGGTCGCGGCACCCAGCGCAGGGCCGAGTCGACGTGGTGCCGGACGTTCGCGCATGATCCTCCCCCCGCGGGCTAGGGCAAGCCGGGAATGTTGACGGTGGCGAACCACACACCGCCGTCGTTGGTCACGAACAAGGTCTTGTGATCGGCCCCGCCGAACGAACAGTTGATCGCCGCCGGACCCAGCGTGGTCAATTTGGCCCCGCCGTTCGGTCCATAGACCTCCAGGCCGGCTTGCGTGGCGACGTAAAGATTTCCCGCGCAATCGACGCACATTCCGTCTGGCGTCGAACCGGTCTGCGGCACAAACGTCGCGCCGGCACCCATGACCGAACCATCGGCGGCCAGGGTCCACTTCTTGACCACCCGATCGGCGGTCACCACCGTGTACAGCGTGTTGTCGTCGGGAGACAGGGCCACGCCGTTGGGATCCTTGTTGCCCGTGTTCTCCACGATGGAGACCACCCGCGCCGGCGCGGGAGAGACCCGGTAAAACGCCGTGCTCGCCGTCTTGTCCTGGGGACCTTGACTGGTGAAGTACGCCGGATCGCTGAAGTAGATGTTTCCGTCACCGCGCACAATGACGTCGTTGGGGGATTTGAAATGCTTCCCCATGTACATGCTGACCACGACGTCGAGCTGGTTGCCGGTGGCCGGATCCAGCCGGACGATGGCCGACATCTTGTGATCGACGGAGACGATCTTGTCGTCGTTGTCCAGCGTCATGCCGTTGTTGCCCACGCCGGTCTTGAGCTGCGTCTCGGTCCGGTCGGTCAGATTCACCTTCCAGATCTCGCGCGTGTTGCCGTCGGTGGGAATCTTGGACGTGTACAGGAACGTGCTCAGCGACGGGACCCAGATCGGGCCTTCGCCGTTCGGGGCGTTGGGTCGGGAGATGGTCATCATGGCGCCCACGAGGGCGGGGGTCATGCCGGCGAAGTTGCCACCGGCCGGGCAGTTGACCATGCCCGATGTCCCGCCGTGCACACCGGCGCCGCCGGAACCGCCCGCTTCCATCACGCTGGCATCGCTGCCGCCGCCGCCTGCGTCGATGACGCTGCCACCGCTGCCGGCATCCTGCCCGACCATGCCGCCGCTGCCGGTCGCGTTCGATCCGCCCGTTCCGGTGACGGCGCCGCCGCTGCCGCTGCCCGTGGACCCGCCGCTGGCCGATGCCCCACCGGCGCCACCCGATCCGGGGCTACCCGAACTGCCGCCGCCGCAGCCGGCGAGGCAGGCGGTCAACGCTGCCGCCGTCACAGCCACGGCGACGGGGCCTTGCCAGAAAATTACGCGCATCGGCGTGCTCCTTTTAAAAACCAGTCTAATCGCGTCGCGACAGTGAAGGGCTGGACCAATACGTATCAGCAGTTCATCGATTTTGCGAGCGCTTCGCGCCCCGCCGCCCTAGCGTACGTCGAAAGTGAACGAGGCTTGCAGGTTCATTGCATTGCCCCGCGCGGTGTGCCGAACAATGCTGACTCCGACGCGTTTTTGCCGGCAGTCTCCCCGGGGCGAGACGGCGATCATGGTGCCATCGCCACTTTGGGGATCGAATGAGGGCCAGTTCGGATCGTCGACCAGCCTGTCGCAGGGTGGCGGCAACTGGGCACCGTAGTCAATCTGCCGGCTGGTGCAGAAACGCGCGGAATCTCGCGCGTCGCAGGCGGCGTACAGGGCCTTGAGATCGGGCGCGTCAACGACCGGACTGTCCGGCAGCGGCACAACGACATCCTCGGGCGCCGGCGCCCCGCGACCGGCTGCGTAACAGTCGTCGCCGCTTTCCAGGATGGCGTCACACTGCCGGGTAATTTCCCGGGCCATCGATTGCAGCATCTCTAGATATTCGGCGGGAAAGCCGGCCGGCACGGGACGCGGCCGACAACCCGCCGGCTGCAAGAACCCCACAGTCAGGACAAGCCCCAGCGCCACCCTCATCGCGACGACCACAGGACCAGCACCGAGCGTCCGTTCAGCTCCAGGTCGACGCGCCTGAACTGGCGATCAGGCGTCTCGTCTCGATCGACCATGGCTGCCTGGACGTCGCCGATCCCCCTCACCTCCAGGTGCTCGCCGACAATGGCCAGGTCGCTGCCCAGGATGTCGACCAGGGCTTGCTGGACATTCCTGGCCCGCAGCTGGGACAGCTCTTGATTTCGTGCCGGCAGATCGACGGTGTCTGCCTGGCCGACGATGCGCAGCACGCTGTCCTTCGACGCCAGCCAGGGCAGCCACTTCGCCGCGCAGATCCGCACCGCCTGGCGCCCCAGCCCTTTGAGGAGCGCGCTGCCCAGATCAAAGTGCACCCGCCCTTCCCTCTTTCCGCCGATCGGGATCAGGGCGCGTCGTTCCGGGCGGGCGAACTCTTTCGTCTCGAGGCGCTGGTCACCTTCCAGAACGCGACCGACGCTGATGCTGAACTCGGCGCCGACGCCCTTGCGAAATGGCCCGAGACCAGCCAGGGGGACGATGATCTCCGGATGGTTGCCACGCCCGGCCAGCACGACGGCGACGTCTCCTGCCACGCGCCCCACCTTCTTTCCCAGCAGCTCCTGGCCGGCCCACAAGCTGCCTTCCAGGAGTTTGATGCTCCCCACAAAATCCGCCGGGGTCCACTCACCGAACGTGGCGAAGGATGCCGAGCCTTTTATGTCCGCGTCGCCGCCTCCCCCCTTGGCCAGGACCAACCCGACGCCGACCAGAACGACACCGTATTCAAACAATGCCCCTCGAAAACTGGCGGCCTGGGCAGAGCGCACCCCCATCGTCCCGCCATAGACCACTGCCTTGGCCTTGCCCCACCCTTTGAATCCCTTTCGTTTCAGGTCCAGCTCCAGGTGGTAGCCGATCCGCCGGACGTCAGGTCCCTCCGCCACGCCCAGCAACCACCGCAACGTGGTCAGCGGGTGAGCGCCCGGCGACAGGCCGATGCTCGGAATGGCGGCCAGAGACTCGACGGTCAGATCCTGGACCCACTGCCACAGTGATTTGAGGCTGTGGCCGACGGTGACTGCCTGCAGGACCAGCGAGGCGCGGGCGTACTCGCGGGCGGCCGCCAGTTGCCGCGGCCAGCGTCGATCCGCCACGACGCTGGCCAGGTATTGCTCCAGCGCATCGGTGGCGAAGACGGCAAGGGCGCGCTCTGCGCTGCGGAGCGACGAGGCGTGCTGGTGGTACCTGATCACGAACGGCAGCACCTTGTTCGCCGCCAGGGCGTCGGCGACGAAGGCCATCTGCGCGTCGGTGAGCGGGGTCCGCTCTGTCTCCTCCAGGGTCTGGCGCGCCGTCTGGATATCGTCCGGCCCGTCCCCGCAGAGCGCGATCAACGGTTCCAGCGCCTCTTCCAGAAAGGTGGGTCGCTGTTCGCGCACGGTGAACGGTTCGTCGATCAGGAATGCCGGCGCATAGTCGACCGTCACCGTCGCTGGACCGCTGGCGTGCAGCGCTCCGCTGTTTCCGTCGGCGTCGTAAAGAACAAAGCGCCCGCCCCGCAGGTCACCGCCCAGCCGGTGCTCGACGATCGGCGCGCCGGCCCCCGACGCTCGCACCAGCAGCGCCTCGATGTGCTTGCCCGCCTGGTTGACGTGCAGAAGGAAGGCGGGGCCGGGCCCGTGGCCGGCGGCGGCGGCGTTCTGATATCGCCCGGTGATCGTTTGCGCGGGCGCTTCCGGAGCGGGCTCGGCCAGCCGTCGATCGGCCCGGGCCACCCGCACGACGCCGTGCCGCTGGCCACGCCAGGCCACGGATGCGTCGTGCGGGCGCCCGTAGTGAAACGGTTTGGCCTCGTACTTCCAATCGGGCCTGGGATCCTCCGAACGAAAATCGGGCTTGGCCATGCCGCTGTCACCGGTGAGAGAGGCGGTCCAGCTCGCCGACGTCGGTCCACCCGCGCGGAAAGAGCGCGTCGAACGGCTGCGCCGCAAACAGCACGTGCTGCTGGCCATCGCCACGCTGGCTGATGAGATCGTACGTCGGGCCGGGATAGAGATTGGCGAACGTCAACGTCAGCAGGTCGTCATGGTCGGTGGTCACATCGTCGTCGACAGTGGCGCTGGCCTGGTAGCCGTCGCTGCCGCGCAAGATGAACAGGTGCCGCTCCAGAGAGCGGGCCTCCTCGTCGTGGTCGCCAGCGTCATCGAGCGGCATCTCCATCCACAGATCGCGAAACGCCGGAATCACCACCTCGTGTGACCGATCGGTGTCCAGCACCAGCGGCTGGCCGGGGCGATACTGAATTTGCCCCGCGTTGACCTGGAC
>DATLVT010000904.1:0-2902 GCA_035577105.1 Polyangia bacterium | reverse complement strand
CCTGGCGTCGTCGGCCTGGTCGGGCGCTGGTCTGTGTCGCGGTGGCTTCGCGGGCGGATCGCTGGCCCTGGCCCGGTTGACGCTGGGCCTGCGCCTGGGCGCCTGTCGCGCCCGCGACGACCGACTGTTTCTGGAAGCCGTCGCCGACAGCTTCGACGCCCAGGTCCGCGCGTCGCTGGAGTGGGATCTTCGCCCGGTCACGCTTGGGGTCGGGGTGAACGCGGGCGCCACCTTCCTTCATCAGCAGTTCCAGACCACCGGCGTCGCCCCCGATCGCTGGAGCGCCGGCGGCACGCTGGGCGCGGCCGCGCGCCTGGTGGTGCCGCTGGGACGACGCCCTTTCTTGCTGGCCGAGCTATCGGCCGAGACGCTGCTGATTCGCAAGGAGCGCGACGCCGACGCCGGTACCAGGTTCGCCGCCATTGGCGGCGGGCATGTCCTGGCGGGCGCCGGCGCTCACCTGTGGTAGTCGTCAGGCGACCGAAAGGCCTGCGTCCGGTGCCTGGCCGTTCTATATTTGAAGACGTCGCGTCGCGGTCGTCGCTGGACGGGCGGCGGCGCCGACGGAGGTGTTCTTATGACTAAAGGACAAGTGGCAGGCAGAAGCAGTGGTGGTGGCGCGCTGGGGCTGATGACGGCCGTGCTCGCGCTGCTGAGCGGGTGCGCGCACGAATTCGCCTACGTGCCGGTGGGACCGGGAACGACGGGCGGCCCGGCCGTCCAGTATCCCGTCCCACCGGAAGCGCCCCAGGGCGAGGTCTACGTGACGTCCTTCGGGTTCACGGACATGGACGTCGGTCCCAATCAACCGGGAACCATGCTGCACGCGCGGCTGGCGGTCTCGAACGGCAGCAGCGTGGCCTGGAAGGTCGACGGACAGCAGCAGTTCCTGGTGGCGCCCGGCGTGTCGCCCCAGCCGCCGGCGTTCCTGAACACCGATGCGGAAGGGTCCGGGCCCATCTATCAGGTGCCGGCCGGACGAGCGTCCGTCTTCGATCTGTACTTCGCCGTCCCTCCTCCTATCGACAGGACGCGGAACCTCAGCGGCTTTGCCCTGGACTGGAACGTCGACGCCGGCGGGCGGGTCATCGCCGAGCAGACGTCATTCCAGCGGTCCGAGGCCCCGCCGCCGTCGTACGCCTACGCCGCCTACCCGCCCTACGTCGTCGTCGGGTTGGGCTTCGGCGTCGGCTGGTGGTACCACCCCCACTACGCGCGCTTCTATCGTTACCATCCGGGCATCCACGGCTACTACTATTCGCCCGGCCGCGCGCGCGGCGGCGCCTGGCGGGGCGCGCCGCCCGCGACGTGGCGAGGCACGCCCCCGCACGGCGGCGGAGGTTGGCGGGGCACGCCGGTGCACTCGACGGTGTCCGCGCCGCACTCGCACAGCGGCGGCGGGCACGGTGGCGGCCATGGCGGCGGCCACGGTCACTGAAATCGTTGATTCTCTGCAAGCGCCGTCGGTCGAAGTCTTCGTGCTAAGAAACAGTTCGTGCGTGCGTTGTCCGCCTTCGTCTTCGCCATCATGGTTGGTCTGGGCGCGGGTGCCTGCTCCAGCGGATCAACGTCACACCTCGACGGCGCGGCGCCGACACGCGATGCGGCCACGCTGGATGGAGCGCTTCTTGATGCGAACGGCGCCGACGCCGCGACGGACGCGTTGGGGCGCGAAGCCCCGATGTTGCCGGCCGACGCCCGGGACAACGTCGACGGCAGAGCACCCGACGGAACAGTGCCGCGCGACGGGACCGACGCGCCCCCGCCCGGCAACGCCCACACCGTTGGCGAGCTCTATTGCCCACCCGCAGGGACCGCCTACCCGGCGCCGCTGCCCGCCGACCGCCAGGTGACGCTGGTCCCCATCGCGCCGCCGGGAGGCATCAGCTTTCTGGAGGGACCGGTCTGGCTGGCCGATCGCGGCGTGCTGCTGTTCTCGGAGTGGAACGGCGGACACCGCATCCTGCAGCTCACCCCTCCGCAAGCGATCGAGGTCTTCCTGCCCGCGACCGGCAGCAACGGCCTGACCCTGACCGCCGACGGCAAGTCGCTGCTGATGGTGACCGAACTGCCGACGGCCGGCGTGGCGCGTGTCAGCCTGACGGACAGGAGCATCCAGCGCCTGGTGCAGAACTTCAACGGGGAGAGCTTCGTGCAACCCAACGACCTGGCCGTGCGCGCCGACGGCATCATCTATTTCACCGACTATCAAGCCGGACGCCTCTATCGCCGCGCCACCGACGGAACCCTTTCGCTGGTCGCCTCGCAGTCGCACGCCAACGGCGTGGGCCTGTCCCCCGATGAAAAGACCCTGTACCTGAACGCCGACACGCACACCATGCGGTTTCCGCTGGCCGCCGACGGCACCGCTGGCCAGGGCACGGACGTCGCCACCGCGTTGAACGGCGCCGACGGCATGGCCATCGATTGCGCCGGCAACATCTTCATCGCCCAGAACAACGGCGGCTCGCTGGTCGTCCTTTCGGCATCCGGCAACAAACTGGGCGAGATCGGCGGCCTGCCCCAGACCGTCACCAACGCCGCCTTCGGCGGCCCCGATCGACGCACGCTGTACATCACCACAGACTCGGCGCTGTACACCATCCAGCTCGCGGTTCCGGGCCTGCCCTCCTGACGTACTTGTAATTCGCGGGTGAAGGCCGCTCCTCTACTTCCGGCGAGGGCGAGGAGGCGTGGGGCAGAGCCTCGGCGGGGACGCGGCCCTCACGCGGCCGCGGTGAGGTGATCTGGAAAAGATTCGTGCTTGGTCGGCAGGGCGTCGCAACGCCTTGAAACTGCCCTGCGGGGCGGACCCCTCCGGGCAGGAGCGCTTCAGGACACCCCGCCGAGACTCAGCCCCACGCCTCCTCGCGCCCAGGGGCCTGCATCCATTCCGCTACGA
>DATLVT010000903.1:0-22709 GCA_035577105.1 Polyangia bacterium | reverse complement strand
CCTGGACGTGAAGGCCGGCGACCTGGGCCTGACCAAAGGCAGCGTCTACACGATGGATCTCTTCCACGCCGAACGGCACACCGAGGCCTCGAACTTCCACATCGACACGAACTTCTCCTTCGTCAACTGCGGGATGATCATTCCTTAGGGCGAGAGGGCCTGCTGGCCAGGGCGAAAGGGGCCTGCTGGCCCCTCTCGCCGGCTCTCCCCAGCGCCTCTCGCATGGTGAGCCGGCCGGGCGGAGCCCGGCCTCCCGGCGATAAACCCGCTCGCTGCGCTCGCTCTGGCGCTGCAAGATCAAGACGCTGGCGCTCGCTTCCCTTTCTTTCTCCCTCGCCCCACGAAGTGGGGAGAGGGTGGGGTGAGGGGCTCCGGCGTGCTTTAATCGCGGGCCATGGTTCACCGATACGCCGTCAAGATTGGGGGGCGGGAGCGCGTCGTCGAACTGCGCAACGGCGACGGGGGGGCGGTGGAGATTTTTGTGGATGGGGAGCGGCGGGAGATCGAGGCGCGGGCGGTGGAGGCCGGCGTCTGGTCGTTGATGGTGGGGAGCGATCAGATCATCGCGCAGATCGACGGGGCGCTGCCCAAGCTGACGGTGGAGATCGGACGAGGGGAGCCGGTGATCGTGGGCGTCGAAGTCGTCGACGCCCGCAGCGCGGCCGTCGCCGAGCTGATCAAGCGGCCCGATGCGACCGCCGGCGCCACTACGACGTTGAAGGCACCCATGCCGGGGCGGGTGGTGAAGATCTTGGCCAAGGTGGGTGACAAGCTGGCGGCGGGACAGGCGGCGGTGGTCGTGGAAGCGATGAAGATGGAGAACGAATTGCGCGCGCCGCGCACGGGAATTGTTCGCGAGCTTCGCTGCGCCGAAGGGGAAGCGGTCGAAGCCGGACAGGATCTGGTCGTTATCGGGTAGGCTGCGTCCGATGAACGCGGCGCTGGTCCTGGGTTTGCTGCTGGCGCAAGCGCAGCCCGCCCCCCTCACGCCGCCCCCGCCCCCGCCCCCGGCGCCGTCAGCCGCCCCGGCCCCGACGCCAGTGCCGACGCCACCGGCCACCCCGGTCACGCCGACCGAGCCCGCACCAGCGGAACCGTCCAGCACCATCAGCGTCTTCGCCGGACTGTCGTACCGCTTGCCTCCCGGAGGGGAACAGCTCTCTCCGTCCGCCGGGTTCTCCCTCAGCGGCGCGTACGAACGGCGTTACGCCAGGCTGGGCGCGCCGCCACAATCGGGCACGCTGGACCTCGGTCTTGCGCTCAGCTTCTTTCACGATCATTTCTCGCTGGGCCTGCAGCTGCCGTCGGCCGATGATCGCGTCCTCACCCAGACCGGTTTCACCGTGGCGCAAACGGTGGCGCTGCCCTTACCGCCCGTCAGCCTCTGGGCGGCGGTCGGCGCCGGATTCACCGTCGCCTATTTTTCATCGCCGGAGCCCAACCTGCGTCCGGGAAGCGCCTCGGCGCGACAGCCGCTGCTCACCGGTGGTGCGGGCCTCGACTGGACCATTCAAAAGAACACGGGCCTTCGCGTTCGCCTCAACTTCACCCACACGCTCACCCGCCCCGCCTTCGTGACCGAGATGGGAAGTCACCTGGATCTTTTCGGCGACCTTTTAGACATCGGCGCCGGGCTCTTCTATCGTTTCTGACCGCCGATGACGCGACAACGGTTGGTGCTGCTGTTTTCCGTTCCTTCGGCGCTGGTGCTGGGCGGCCTTGGCTTGCTGGTGGCGGCGGGGGCAACCGGCCGGCAGGCCAGCGCCGGCACCAACATCGGCCTGGAACACCCGCAACATTTCGTGGCTCGACACCTCATCGCCTCGGCGCTGGCCGTCGGCGCCGGGTTCGCGATGGTGCGCGTCGGCGTTGACCGGCTACTGCGCGCCGCTCCCTATCTGTTCGTGGGGGCGCTGGTGGCCGGGCTGGCGGTCTTCATTCCAGGGATCGGCGTCCGGGCGGCGGGCGCCAGTCGCTGGCTGCACATCGGTCCGCTGTCGGGCGGACCGGCGCCCTTTCTTGCCCTGGGGGTGGCCCTGCTGCTGTCCGCCTGGGGCGCGCCCGAACCACAACCGGTGGCGGCCGACGACGGTCTGCCACGTTTTGTTCTCGCCCTGTCGATGACCTTCGTCGCTGTGCTGACGCTGATCGTCCATCCTGATTTTTCGGCGGCCGGTGTCACCATCCTGGTGGCGCTGGTGGCGCTGGCTGGTCTTGGCGTGGGAGGACGCTGGCTGATCCCCGCGGCGGCTGGCCTGGCGGTTGCTCTTGGCTTCGTGGCCGCGCAGTTTCGTTACGTCGGTGGACGCTGGCACGGATTCATGGCACCGCTGGCCGATCGACGCGGCAAAGGATTCGAAGTGCTGGCGCTGGCCCGCGCTCGCGCCGCGGCCGGCGGCGGTGGCGCCGGCGTCGGTCTGGGACACGGCAGCACCCGACGATATCTCTCGTCACCGGAGAGCGACTACGTCTTCGCCGTCATCGTCGAAGAACTGGGTAAGCTGGCGGCGGCCCTGGTGGTGGTGGCCTGGCTGTGCATCGGCGTCGCGGCCGTGCTGGCCGCGCGCCAGGCGTCCGACCGGCGCCTCAGCGCCGTCTCCCTGGCGGCCGGGATGGCCCTGCTGGCGCCGGCGGCCCTGCACATCGCGGTGTGCGTCGGCCTGGTCCCCATCATCGGCGTGACCATGCCCCTGGTCAGCTATGACCCAGCCGCGGTCCTCACGGCAGGGGCGGAGATCGGCATCATCGTCGCCGTGGCCCGCACCGGTGCCCCGGCATGATCGGACTTTTCGATCGCAAGCTGCTGATCCTGTCGGGCAAAGGCGGCGTGGGAAAGACCACGACCGCGGCCGCGCTGGCGCTGGCGGCCGCCCGCCGCGGCAAGCGCGTCCTGATCGCCCAGACCGACGCCATCGAGCGATTGAACAAAATGTTTGGTCGCCGCGAAGCAATTGGTTCTACTGTCGTCACGGTGGCCCCCGGAATCGACGCCGTCAACATGACGCCACAGAATGCCCTGCACGAGTATGGCTTGATGGTCTTGCGGTACGAGACCGTGTATCGCGCGCTGTTTGAAAATCGGGCCGTGCGTGGTTTTCTGTCGGCCATTCCCGGCCTGGACGCCTATGCCATGCTGGGCAAGACCTGGTGGCACACCACCGAACAGCTGAACGGACGTCCGCGCTATGACCTGGTGATCCTGGACGGGCCGGCCACGGGCCACGCGGTGATGATGCTGCGGATCCCGCAAGCCATCCTGGACACGCTGCCCAAGGGCCCGCTGACCAACGACGCGCAGGCAGCGCGCGAGTTGCTCTCGGACCCGGCGCGCACGGCGCTGGTGATCGTCACGCTGCCCGAGGAGCTGCCCGTGCGCGAAGCGATCGAGCTGGCCCACACGGCGCAAAGCACGCTGCACATTCCCCTCGGCCCGCTGGTGGTCAACGCGATGCCGTCGGACGCGCTTGCCGAGCCCGGCGTGCGCGCGACGCTGAACCAGGTGCTGCCACCGACCGGGGACGCCGCGCTGGACGCGACGTTGCGCCTGGGCACCAGCGTGCGGGCGCATCGACAGACCGCCGATCAGATGCTGGCGCGACTGCGCGACGACCCCGGCCTGCCCCTGCTGACGTTCCCTCGACTGGCCACCATCAACTTGGGCGCCGCCGACATCGCCACCCTGGCCGATCGGGTGCCCGAGTAATTCCCGGTGCTGGCGCCTTTTCTCTGGCTGGCCACGGTGGCCGCCGCCCAACCGCACCTCAGCGCGGTTCGCACCACGCAGGCGCCGGTGATCGACGGTCGTCTCGACGATGACGTCTGGAAGACAGCGGTGCCCGCCGATCAATTCGTGCAGCAATACCCGGTCGAGGGGAGCCCCGCGTCGGAGAAGACCACGCTGCGCGTCCTCTATGACGACCAGGCCATCTACGTGGGGTTCGACTGCGAGCAGCGCCACGCGCCGATCATCCAGCGACTGACCCGCCGCGATCAGGATTCAGAGAGCGACTGGGTACAGATCCAGCTGGACACCCGGCGCGACGGCAAGACGGCGTTCCTGTTTGCGGTGAACGTCTCGGGCGTCATCGCCGACGCGACGTTGCGCAATCAATCCGTTCTCTCTTTTGCCTGGGACGAGGTCTGGGAGGCCAGGACCGCGTTGACCGATCACGGTTGGTCGGCCGAGCTGCGCATTCCCCTGCGCATCTTGCGCTTTGACACCCGCTTGCCGGTGCAAAGCTGGGGCATGCAGGCCAGCCGCACGCTGGGAGCGCTGGGCGAGGGCGACCAGTGGGCGCCGGTGCCGCGTTCGGTCTCCGACTGGGTGGCGCACTATGGCCGGCTGGACGATCTGCGCGACCTGCGCCGGGGGGGCAGCGTGGAGCTGCGCCCCTTCGCCACCGTGCGCGCACAGCGACAGGACGCCAGCACGCAGATCCAGGGCCGCAACTTTGGCGTGGTCCGTCCCGGGCTGCACAACTCGCCTGCCGGCCTGGACCTCAAGTGGCACGTCACGCAGGACCTGACCGTGGACGCGGCGGCGCTGCCGGAATTCGGGCAGGTGGAGGCCGATCAACTGATCTTGAACCTGACCAACTACGAGACGTTCCTGCCTGAAAAACGCCCGCTGTTCCTGGAGGGCGCTGAATTCTTGTCGACGTCCGAAGAGGACGCGTCGCAGTCGACAAGCGACACGTTTCCCAACCGGGTGTTCTATTCGCGGCGCATCGGCAGCGCCCCCGCCTTGCCACAGTTGAACGCTGGCGAGAGGGTCACCGCCGCGCCCCAGCCGTCGACGATTTACGGCGCCGTCAAGGTGACCGGCCAGCTGGGCGGCGATGTGGCGCTGGGCGCGCTGTCGGCGCTGACCGGCGAAAATCAGATCACCAGCGACGTCCGCCCGTCGCTGGTGGTGGCGCCCACAACCAGTTTCAATGTGCTGCGCCTGCGACGCGAGTTCGGCGCCGGGCACCTCGGCCTCATCGGCACAGGGACCACACGATTTGAGCCGTCATCCCCCTCCCCGGCGGGCGCGCCGCCGGGCTGCGCCACCGGCAACACCCCCCAACCCGGCAGCGGCCGCTGCTTTCACGACGCCTACGTGGCCGGCGTCGACGGTCAGGTGCGCTTTGGAGGTGGCCTCTACTCGCTGGCCGGCCAGGTGATGGGGACCCGCATCGCCAACGGTCCGGTGCGAACCCTGGCCGACGGAACGTTGATCGGTCCGGGCGCCAACGGGGTGGGAACCTGGGCGCGCCTGGCCAAGGAAGGTGGCGCGCACGTGATCGCCAGCGCGGAGTACACCGGCCACAGCCAGCGCGTTGACTATAACGACGCCGGCTTCATGGCCCGGCAGAATCTTCACGAGCTGAAGGCCAGCGTTGAATACCGCACGCTGGTGGCCACCGAACGCTCACGCGAAACCCACTTGCGGCTGGAGGGCTCCAGTCGATACGCGCTGGACGGCCTGAACCTGGGCAAGCGACTGCAGCTCAACGAGATGATCATCTCGCCCAATTACTGGATCGCCAACGTGGCCGCCGGTGCCAGCCCCGCTCGATTTGACGACCGGGAGATCGGCGAACAGCTGGCCCTGGTCCCGGGCAGCCGCGCCTCGCTGGAGCGCGCCCGCTTTTTCAGCGCGCACGCCGACCTCACCACCGACATCCGGCGACGCCTGGTGGGAGAGGCGGCGGTCGACGTGCAGTTCATCAGCGGAGGCTGGGCGGCCAACCTGTCGGCCGAGCTGGCGGCTCATCCCCTGCCCCAGTTCGATCTGGGCATCCAGCCCCAGTTCACCTACGGCAGCGGCGAACCGCGCTTCGCCACCACCGAAGGCGACAGCCCCAACCAGCGATACGTCTTTGGACGATTGCTGGCGAAGAGTGCCGGGGCCATCTTGCGGGCCAACTACACCTTCACGCGCGACCTGACGCTGCAGACGTACGCGCAGCTCTTCCTGGCCTCCGGCCACTACACCGACCTGCGAACGGTCGACAAGACCAGCGGGCAGATTTCCCTGGCCGACATCGCCGCCGCCCGCGCCAGCGGGATCGCCCCCGGCAGCGCTGACTTCGAACAGGCGGCGCTGAACATCAACGTGGTGCTGCGCTGGGAGTACCGTCTCGGCTCGACGCTCTATCTGGTCTATGCCCGCTCGCAAATTCCCACCGTCGACCCGCTCTACGGCCCGACCGGTGATCTGCGCTTCGCGGCCCTGCGGCACGGCGGCGCCGCCGATGTCATCCTTTTCAAGCTGTCTTACTGGTGGGCGGGTTGAAGCAAATGCACAGTCGCTGACAGCTTCGACGCAGGATATAGTGGCGTCGGTGACCGACCCGATCACCGACCCGATCACCGACCTGGACCTCGTCGTGCGCGGGGGAACTGTCGTCACCGCGGAGGGCCGCCAGGTCGCCGACGTCGGCATCAAGGGTGAGACCATCGCGCAGGTTGGTGGATCGATGACCGGCCGCCGTGAGCTGGACGCTCGCGACGCGCTGGTGCTCCCCGGGGGCGTCGATCCTCACGTTCACCTTCACGTCGAAGACGTGGACCCCGCCGAACCAGTCTGGGCCGACGATTACACCAGCGGCTCGCAGGCCGCGCTGTCGGGAGGAATCACCACCGTCGGCAACATGGCCTTCACCCTGCCCTGGGAGACATTGCAGCAGCGGGCGGCCGCCGAGAGCGCGGTCATCGCGCGGGAGGCCATCTGCGACGTCTTCTTTCACATCGCCGTCACCTGTCCGTCCGAAGAGACGGCCAGCGAAGTCCCCGCCTCGATCGCCGACGGTCACACCGGCATGAAGTTCTTCACGTGCATGCCGTCCTTCGAACCGTTCGCCCGTCACTACACCAACATCATGAAGGCGACCGCGGAGAGCGGGGGCATCACCCTCATTCACTGCGAGGATCTGCCGACCATCGAATGCTGCACGACCATGCTGGCCCACCGGCGGCAAACGTCGCTGCGCGAGTACGCCGCCAGCCGCCCCCCCGCCTCGGAGATCATCGCCACCTCACGGGCCATCGAGATGTGCCGCGCCACCGGTTGCCCGACGTACATCGTGCACCTGTCCTCGGCGCGCGCCCTCGACGTCTGTCTCGAGGCGCGCGGCCAGGGCCTGCCCATCTTTGTCGAGACGCGCCCGCTTTACCTCTACCTGACCGCCGAGCGTTATCACGACGAGAACGGCGCGCTGTACGTGGCGCAGCCGCCGCTGCGCAGCGAGGCCGACGTCGCGGCGCTCTGGCGCGGCCTGGCCAACGGCAGCATCGACACGCTGGGCAGCGATCACGCGCCGTGGACCCACGCCCTCAAGACCGATCCGACACAGACGGTGCAGACCGCCCGCCCAGGCGTGGCCGAGCTGGACACCATGCTGCCGCTGTTCTTCACGGAGGGCGTCGCCAAGAATCGTATCTCGCTGGAGCAGTTCGTCGCCCTCACCGCCACCAATCCGGCGCGCATCTTCGGGCTTTACCCGCGCAAAGGGACCATCGCCGTGGGCGCCGACGCCGACATCGTCATCTGGGAGACCCGGCGACGGCGCACCATCAGCGACGATCAGCTTTTCTCGCGCGCCGGGCACAGCGTGTATTCGGGCCGCGAGCTGACCGCCTGGCCGCGCACCACCATCCGTCGCGGCGAGATCGCCTTCGACGACGGACGTATCCTGGCCCGCCCGGGCAGCGGTCAGGCGATCAATCGGCGCCGGGCTCGTCAGCGGTGACCGCGGCGACGAGTGGCCGCTTCATCGCGCGCTGACCGCGGGCAGCGTGTGCTTGGACAGCCAGGCGGCGACTTCGACTTCTTGTTTCTTCATGGTCGCCACCGCCGAGTAGCGCCCCTGGGCGGACAACGCCAGGGTGTGGGCCCGGTCGTGGTACTGCCCGCTGTCCCACAAGGCGCGGGCCAGGGCGAACTCGGTCTCCGCGATGTGCGCCGGCGACGGTTCCTTGTCGATGCGAAGGCGCAAGGATCGCTCCAGCGGTGCCACGGCCATGGCGGGCTTTCCCTCGCCCAGGTACCCCATCCCGATGGCGTACAACGCATAGGAAATGAACACATGGTCCTTGCCCAGCTGATTCTCCCACAGCGCGATGGCCCGCAGACAGGACGCCCGCGCCTCCTCCCAGCGACCAAGCTGGTTGAGAATCTCGCCGCGATTGCTGAACTGCAGGGCCATCTGCGGGTGGTCGGCACCCACCGCCTTGCGGCCGATCTCGATGGCGCGATCGCTGTGAATCAGGGCCTCACCCGGCCTGTCCAGCCCGATCAGCGCGTTGCTGATGTTGCCGTGGATGCGCATCAGATCGGGATCGTCCGGCCGCAAGGCGCGCTCGCCGATGGCCAGCGCTTGCTGATGTCGCGCCAACGCCTCGTTCGGTTGGCCGCTCTCTTCAAATGCAGCCCCGACGTTGGTGTTCATCCAGACCTGCAGCCGCTCGTGCCCGCCGATGCGACGCAAGGTCGCCTCCGACATGTGCCGCCAGCGCTCTGCGTCCTTCGGTCGCACGCCCATCGACATGACGCTGATCAGATCGACGGCCGTTTCAGCCTTGACCTCGTCGTGACGGGCCTCCTCGGCGGTCCAGAATCCTTCTTCGAAGGCCTTCTCCGCGTCGACGGCATTCCCCAGATCGACGTGCACGCGGCCGCGCAGCTCCAGCGCCTCCGCCAGCAACGGCGCAAATCCCACGCGGCGTGCCTCCTGCACCAGAAGCGCCGTGGCCTTCTCGGCGTCGGCAAAGCGGCCCGACGCCAGCAAGGCGCGCGCACCGGCCACCTGGGTTTGCAGCTCGTCGACCTGACGTCGGGCCGCCGGATTCTCCGGCGGCGGCACCATCGACCTCAGCAGCTTGACGTCGTTGCAGCGTTCGATCCCCGCCAGCTGGCTGGCGGCGTTGGCGGCGTTTTCGACCACCGGCGCGTCGGCCTGAGCAAAGACCGCCGTGAGCGCCTTGAGACCACCCAACCGATCCTGCAGGCACGACATACGCAGGTCCAAGACTTCGGCCGACTGCTCGCCACGGGCGTGCGTCGCCTCGCAGGCCTCCGTGTACGTGCCCACCCAGCGTTGCACGTAGTCCTCGATCAGCCGATTCACGCTCCAGAACGTGTCCGCGGCGAAGGACTGGCCCGTCCCCAGGAAAGCCTTCCGCACCTGCGCCTTCACCCGGGGATCCCAGATCCCGGCCAGCTTCGAATCGCCGCTGTGGCACAGGGACGGTCGGGTGATGACCTGCACCCCCCGCACCGCGCCCGCCGCCAGCACCGCGGCGATCAGCGCCGCCCGCAGCGCCCGGTGCTGGCGCCAGAAGGTCCGGGCGCGCAGCCACTGCCGGACGAATCGATTGCGCGGGCGGGCCACCTCGGCCGCCGCCAGCCGTCCCGCCACCGCCATCGCCGTCGCCGGACGCGCCGCCGGATCGTGCGCCAGGCAGTCTCCGCACAGCCGAGCCAGCTCCTCCTCGACCGGGCTGGCCACCGCCGGCAGCGGCCATTTCATGCTGGTTCCGTCAGAGCGGTTTTGCCATTCGGGTTTTCTGCCGAAGAGGATCTCGTGAAGAATGGCGCCCAGCTGCCAGACGTCCGACCGTTGATCGGATCGGCCGCCCATCAGCGCTTCCGGCGGCATGTAGGCCGGCGTGCCGCCATGAACCGTGGTGTTGTCGTTGCTTTCGATGGCCAGGCCGAAATCGGACAGCACCAGGCGGCCGTCGTTCATCCGCAGCACGTTCTGCGGCGTGACGTCGCGGTGGGTGATGCCGACGGCGTGAATGGCGGCCAGCCCGGCGCACAGCGCCCGCGCATCGGCCAGACGCTCCTCCAGCGGGCGCTCCACCATGCTGGCGGTGGCGGCCCGCAGCAACTGGCGCAGGGCTCCCCCCGCGGCCAGCTCCATGGTGACGAACCAGCGCCCCTCGGCGTGCCCGAGATCAAAAACCCGGCAGACGTTGGGATGGCGGATGGCCCGGGCTACCCGCACCTCGCGGGCCAGGCGATTGATCCAGCTCTTCTCCCGGGCCCGCTCGGGGTGCAGGATCTTGATCGCGATTGGCTCGCCCAGGGCCCGATCCCAGGCGCGAAACACCGAACCGCTTCCCCCTTCGCCAATGGCCGCTTCGATCTGATAGCGGCCGTCGATCACCGAGCCGGCGGCCAGATTGGTCGCCGCAGTGACCCGCAACTGCGCCGCGCCCGCACTGACAGTGTGCTCGGGACTGTCGTCGCTGTCAGTGTCGGGACCCAGGGAGGGTGGATCCTGGTGCATGGTGTCGTCTTTTGGTGAGTCGCTTTTTCGATCAGGTTGTATACCGCTATCCTACATTTGCATTGTAGATTAGAAAGCCGCCCTCATGGCCTCCATCAACGACGACGTCAGCCAAACAATACCGCGTCGCAGCGGCACGCGGGATTCTCAGCGAATCGGCGTGCTGCTGTTGGTGGGCACGCCTGGGACGCCCGACACCTTGCGCGGAGCGCGCGTGGTTCAGCTGGGCGACGGCCTCGAAATTGGTCGTCGGCCCGGAACACCTGACGGGCGGCGCGCCCTGGCCCTTCCCGATCGCACCGTGTCCAGCCTGCACGCCCGCATCACGCGCGTCGGTGGTGGCCCCGACAAACCGGAAAGCTATGAACTGGCGGATCTCGGCAGCACCAATGGCACGTACGTCGATGGCAAGCGCGTCACGGCGGCGATCACGTTACCGCCGGGCGCGCTGATCTTCGTCGGCTCCCAGGTGATGGTGTTTCGCACCGTCACGCCCCTCGAACTGTCCGCCATCGACGAAGACATCGCCAAGCCGTTCGCGCCGGTGCCGACACTGTCGCCCACTTTGGCTGTCATATGCAGTCGCTTGCGCCGGCTGGCGTCGTCGAACGCAGAGATCTATCTGCTGGGCGAAACGGGCGTCGGCAAGGAAGTGTTCGCGCGCGGTATCCACGCCGCCAGCGGTCGCACCGGCGAGCTGGTGGCCATCAACTGCGCGGCCATCCCGCGCGAACTGGTCGAAAGCGAGCTGTTCGGCTACGACAAGGGCGCTCACTCGACCGCCCAGACGCGCAAGGTCGGATTTATCGAAGCGGCCCAGGGCGGAACGCTGTTTCTCGACGAGCTGGGCGAGATGCCATCAGAGCTGCAACCGAAGCTGTTGCGCTTTCTGCAAGACCGAAAGTTCAGCCCGCTGGGATCGACGCGCGTCATCGAGGCCAACGTGCGGATCATCGCCGCCAGCAGCCGGGCCGCCATGGCCAAGGCCGGCAACGTCCAGGACGCCCTGGTGGGCCGCCTGGGTGCGCAGCCTGTGCAACTGCCGGCGCTGCGTGACCGCCTGGAAGACGTGGGCCGCCTGGTCGAATTTTTCCTGCGCGACATGCGGGCCCACGAAACGGCCGCCCCGCGCACCTTCGAGACCGAAGCCTTTCACGCTCTTTTTCTCTATGGCTGGCCGCTCAACGTCCGCGAGCTGCAGAAGACCGTCGTCGAGGCCGAGGTCTTGAGCCGGGGGCAAGCGAACATCGGGTTCTCGCACCTGCCTGACGCCATCTCGGCGCTGATCGAACCGACCGGCGACACCGCACACTCGTCCTTGATCAGCTCGACCCGCGACTTCCCCGTCACGCCCGACGACGCCGTCCCGGAAGCCGCGGACGAGTCCACCACCGCCCGCACCCGCCGCCCCGCCCCCACGCCCGAGGAACTCACCACGCTGCTGCGCCAGTATCGCGGCAGCGTGGCCCATGTGGCGCGGCATCTGGACCGGCAGTACGCGGTGGTGTGGCGCTGCCTGCAGCGCTATGGCATAAACGCCGACGACTTTCGCTCGCCCAGCGGCGGAAACAGCTAGCGCGCGGCCCCTGCCGCCCGAATGATCCGCCCAAATGATCCCACGCATGCGCCGCCCTCCTCGCCACGCTTCATCTCAGTCGCGTTCTCCTTCCTCTTCGCCCGACAACGAACGTCGAGCGCCGCTGCCGTCGGTGGGTGAAGGAGGCAAGGACTCGAAGGCCCGCGTCATCTTGCGCCAGGGCCGGGCCCGCCCGCTATGGTTCGGACACCCCTGGGTTTACGCCAACGCCATCGACAAGGTCGAAGGCGACTGCGGCCCCGGTGACGTCGTATCGCTGTGCGATCACGACGGCCGGTTGATCGGGCGCGGCTTTTACAACCCGCGCTCGCAGATCCCCGTCCGGCTCTGCACGCGCAAGGACGAGCCGGTCGACGCCGCGTTTTTCCGGGCGCGCCTGGGCCGGGCGCGGGCCCTGCGAACCCGCCTGGGTTTGCCAGCGCCGACGACCGACGTCTATCGCCTGGTGAACAGCGAGGGCGACGATCTGCCGGGCCTGGTCGTCGACGTCTTCGGCGACGCGGCCGTCGTTCAGATCACCACCCTGGGCCTGTCGCAGCGGCGCGCCGAGATCTTCGACGCCGTCGAGGCCGAGATCGCCCCCAGGACCGTCTATGAGGTCTCGCCGGCCGGTTACGCCGACGTCGAGGGTTTCGTCGCCGCTTCGCGCGTGGCCCGCGGCGACTCGCGCCCGACGGTGTCAGGCGTCGAGGACGGCATCCGCCTGGAGATCGAGCCTTTGTCCGGACAGAAGACCGGGATGTTCATCGACCAGCGCGAGACGCGCATACAGGTCGGCCAGCTGTCGCGTGGCGCGCGGGTCCTCGACTGCTACGCCTACGCTGGCGGCTTTGGTCTGCAGGCGGCGCGCGGCGGCGCTGCGGCGGTCACGGCGGTCGACAGCTCGGCGCGGGCCGTGGCCCGCATCGAAGCCCACGCCGAAAAAAACGGCGTCAGCATCGGGGCCGTCGAAGCCGACGTCTTCCGTTATCTGGAGACTGCCACGCCGCGCTCGTTTGACCTCATCGTCATCGACCCGCCCAAGTTTGCCCGGGCCCGCAAGGATCTGGAGGCGGCGCGCAAGGGGTACGAGCGGCTGAACGCGCTGGCCCTGGCCGCCGCCGCGCCGGGCGCCATCCTGGTGACCTGCTCATGCTCGCAAAACGTCGACGCCGAGACCTTCGAGCGCATCGTGGCCGCCGGCGCCAAGCAGGCCGGCCGCCAGATTCAGATCTTCGAACGACGGGGCCCCGGCGGCGATCACCCCATGCCTCCCGGATTCAGCGAGGGCCAGTACCTCAAAGTTCTGTTCGCCTACGTTTCGTGAATCGCGCCGCCGTCCAGCTTTGACCAGGCCAAGCCAGGCCAAGCTAGGGCGACGGATGCACGCCGCTGGGCGCGCCATGCATCAGCGCGATGTAATAAATCAGCATGGCGATGATCATCGCCAGCGACACCCACTCGAACGGGATCCGTCCGAACAGCTTCCAGCGCCGGCCAAAAAATCGCCCGCGTGACCGATCGTAGATCTGCTTTTGGATGCTGGGCAGAAAGCCGGACGGCGCCGGCTTCTTGAGCCGGCCCAGCGCACCCACCGCCTGGCGAAACGACGCCAGGTCGGTGCGGCACTGGATGCACACCGCCAGGTGTTGCTCCAGCTCGGCCTTCACCGCCGGCGGCAGGCTGCCCTCCACGTAGTCGGAAAAAAGGTCGGACGCTTTGGCGTGATCCATTGCTAGCGCGTGTTCCTGTCCAGGTGTTCCTTGATGGCCATACGCGCCCGGTGCAGGCGAGATTTTATGGTTCCCTCGGCCAGGCCGGTGATCTCACCGATCTCTTGATACGAAAGTTCTTCCACGTCGCGCAGGACGATCAGCAGGCGATGGTCTTCCTCCAGTCCAGCGATGGCGGCCTGAGTCAGGGACTCCATCTCGGCGGCCTCCATCAGGACGTCGGGCGCGTCGATGTGCCCCTGAGCGGGGATCGGCAGCGCGCCTTCACTGGCGTGGTCGACGGCGTCGTCGAACGATGCGGTGCCGGCCGGCCGGCGCGACAGGTACTTGATGCGGTTCTTGCACTGGTTGGCGGCGATGCGCAGCAGCCAGGTGGAAAACTTCGATTCACCGCGAAAGCCGTCGATGGTCTTGAACACGGTGACGAACACCTCTTGCGCGATGTCCTCTGCCTCCGGGCGGCTGCCGATCATGCGGTAGACCAGGCTGAACACCTTGTCACCGTAACGGCGGACGATCTCGTTGAAGGCCTGCTCATCGCGTGCCTTGAGGCGGCCGATGAGGAGACGCTCGGCGAGGCTCATCGTGAAGGGGACCCGGCCGTGCCGAGCGCGAGACAGCCGAAGCGTCGCCTCCACAAGACATTGGACAGCGCCCCGGCCTGAAAGTTCCCGCGCATCCCGAGGGCGCAGTCTATCGCGGCGCTTTGGTTACTCAGCGCGCGTCCTTCAGGGTTGGGGGACGAACAGCCGGAAACCGGCGGCCACGATGGTGATGGGGTCGTTGGTGGCGCTGAACAGATCGCGGCGAGCGCCTACATCCAGAGCGCCGATCTCCGAGATCATCGACAAGCCGGCCGAAAGGTAGCCGTGCCGGTTGAAATCGTCGTAGCCGCCGCCCAGACGAAAGGCGAATTTGCGCGCCCAGAAGAACTCGCCGCCGCCCATGACGCTGGTCCCCTTGTTGCCGGTCCGTTGCCAGGCGTCCAGCATGGTGCGCCCGTCGACGGCCAGGATCAGCTCGGCCACCGGGGTGAAGGCGACGCCATAGCCGATCGTGCGTGGCACCTCGTCATTGGTCAGGTTGTAAAGATTGGTGCCCACCACGCCCAGCGACACACCCCGGAGCGGACGAATGGTCGTCCCCACGTCAAAGGTCGTCCCGCCCGAATGGCCGTTCAACGCCTGGTCGCCGCTGAGCCGGAGGTATTTCACCGTCGTTCCCATGGAGACGTATTCCCCGAGCGGCAGCCCCAGGGCCATTCCGACCTCGTGGCCCTGGCCCTTCGGCAGGTCGTCCGGCGCATTCCCCTGGTAGGTGTAGTAAAGCCCGCCTGCCAGGTTGAGCCCCGACGTCGAGTCGACGATCGAGCCGTGAAAGAAATTCGAGTCGCGCCGCGTGGAGCGCGCGTAGGCGGCCTCGACGGTGTACGACCTCAGAAGAGGCATCCCGGACGGATTCAGCAAAGGCCCGCTGTCGCCGGCCGCCGCGGCCCGCAGCGCCCCACCCATGGACAGCGATCGCGTCCCCACGTAATCGTCAAAAGCGGCCACTGGCCCCGCCGTCACCAGCACAGTCGCCAAGACGGCCGCGGCCCGAAAAGCGATTCGCATCGTCCGATTCTAGGGACCGGCGACCGAGCGTCCAGAAAGATCAGCGCCAGCCACGGTCGGCGAGGCTGGTGAATCCCTCCGCGCCCACGATCACATGATCAAGGACAGTGATCCCGCACAGCTCGCCGACCTCGCGCAGGCGCTGGGTGAGATCGACATCCTGGCGCGATGGTGCTGGATCACCCGACGGATGGTTGTGGCAGAAGATCACCGCCGCCGCCGAGGTGCGGATCAGCGGACAGAAGACGTCGCGCGGATGAACTTCCACGCCGGTCAGCGACCCGCGCGCCAGACAGGTCTCGTTTTGAACGCGATGACGAACGTCCAGCGACAGCGCCCAGAACTCCTCCACGGTGGCCAGGGCCAGGCGCGCCCGAAAATAATTCCAGACATCGCTGGCCGCGCTCAACCGGCGACCGCGTTTCGGTCGCTCACCGACCGATCTTCGGCCAAGTTCCAGCGCCGCCTGAACCATGCTGGCGCGGGCGGGACCGATGCCCGCATGAGCGCACAGCTCGCGCGCCGTCGCCTGAGCCAGACCGGCCAGACCACCCGCCTCGGCCAGCATGCCACTGGCCAGCTCCAAGGCGCTGCGGCCCGGCCGGCCGGCACCGAGGACGATGGCCAGCAGCTCGTCGTCCGAGAGGTGACTGGCCCCGCAAGAGGCCAACCGTTCGCGCGGGCGACTGTCCGGATTCAGGGCTGCCAGGGCGACCATTCACGGTCGTATCGCAACCGCTGTGCCACGCAGCGCGCGACCAACAAAAACGAACACGTCCGAAACGCAAACGTGACAGAAGAAAGAGTGGCACCCGTCAGGAACCCGTGCTACCGTGACGCTAACGCTCGTGCTTAGCGGATAAATATCCGCACCGGCGCCGGAGGGTCGATGTTTCCCGGCCCCCGACCAAGCAGTGTGTGTGACAGGGTGCATTAGGGTGATCGGGTGGGTGTTGCACGGCGTTTGCGCCCGTTTTTTCGCAGGAGTTCAGCCTGAGTTCCGATGATGATTCCAGGGCCGCCCTGACTTTAGGGCCGGCGGCCATATCGCTCACTAAACCAACACAATCTTCAGAAGCTGCTTCGCCATCAGCGGCGTCCACCCCCGTGACGCGCGATCTGGACGAAGACATTCCGACGATTGTCATCCACCGCGGCGACGAACCCGAGCCGCCGGCGCGGACCGCCGCGCCCGAACCGGAACCCATCCCTCATGCGGCCAGTGTGTCAGTGATCACACCTACCGCTCCGACGCCGCCTCCTTCCGAGGCGCTGCAACGGGCGCTGGTGAAGATGCGCGAGGTGTTCAACCTCCGCGGCTTGCGCCCCGGGCAAGCGGAAATCATGGAATCGGTACTGGCTGGCCGCGACACGCTGGCCATCATGCCGACGGGCAGCGGGAAGTCGCTGACCTACCAGCTGCCGGCCTTGGTCCTGGACGGACCGACGCTGGTGGTCTCGCCGCTGCTGGCCCTGATCGAGGACCAGGTGGGAAAGCTGAAGGCGGCGGGCGTGCCGGTGGCGCGCATCGACTCCACGCGCACCGCCAAGGAGCGCGCCGCCGATCTGCAGGCGGTTCGCGACGGCACCATCAAGCTGGTCCTCATCACGCCTGAGTCGATCAATTCGCCGACGGTGCAAGACGCGCTGGCGGGCGTGAAGTTCTCTTTGTTCTGCGTCGACGAAGCGCACTGCGTTTCACAGTGGGGTCACGACTTTCGGCCCGCCTACCTGGGTCTGCGCCGGGCCGCGCAGGTGCTGGGACGTCCCCCCATCCTGGGGCTGACAGCGACGGCGACGCCGGCCATCGGCGACGACGTGCTGGTCCAGCTGGGGATGAAAGACGCCAAGGTCTGCCGCGTCTCGTTCCACCGGCCGAATCTGGCTTTCGACGTGCGCAAGGTGGCCGGCGAAGCGGACAAGCTGCGCCAGCTGGGCAAGTTGATTCAGCGCCTGCGCCGGCCGGGCATCGTTTACTGCTCCACTGTCCGCGCCGTCGACGATCTGTACGTGGCCTTGCGCCACGGAAAGATCCCGGTCGAGCGATACAACGGCAAGATGACCACCGACGAGCGCGAGAAGGCGCAAGCGTCCTTCATGCAGCCGGGACGCAAGGTGGTGATGCTGGCGACCAACGCCTTCGGTCTGGGCGTCGACAAGCCTGACATCCGTTACATCATCCACTACCAGATGCCGGGCTCGCCCGAGTCGTACGTGCAGGAGGCAGGACGAGCGGGCCGAGACGGAAAGCCGGCCCGCTGCGTGCTGCTGTTTCAGCCCGACGACATCGCCATTCAAGAACACTTTCTGAAAGAGGCTCACCCCACCAAGTCGCAGGCGCGCATGGTGGCCGAAGGCCTTTACGCCTGGAGCGACGAAGGAAAAGAAGTTTCGGTGCGCGACCTGGCGCTGTCGATGGCCCTGCCCGAAAGACGGGTGCGGGTCATTCTTTCAGTGCTGGAAGCGATGGGCGTGGCCAAGGAAGTGAAGGCCGCGCGCTGGGAAGGCGTGGAGCCCAAGCCGACCCGCGAGCAGATCGACAAGGCAGCGTCGGTGTTCGAGGCGCGGCGCATCTCCGATCGGCGGCGGCTGGCGGCGCTCCTGGGTTACATGAACACGCAGCGCTGCCGCGTGCAGATGATGCGGGCCTACTTCGGCGAGCCCGAAGGCGACAAATGCGGCCTGTGCGATTCGTGCGCTGGTCTCGATAGCGAGGTGTTCGATCCCGGTTCGGCCGACGAACGCCACGGTTTACATGCCGCCACCGATTTCCATGCCCGTCCGCGACGGCGGCGCCGTCGTGGTGGTGGCGCCGAGATTCGCGTCGGCACGCCCGTGGCGCGTCCCGCGGCACCAGCCCCGGTGGTGTTCGAGACGGCCATCCCCACCGACCTGCTGCCGCCGCTGCCGGCCTTCGCCGTGCCGGCGTCAGCGGATTCAGAGTCGCCGATGGACGAACGCGTCTGGGACGACCTTCCCGAGGCCGGCCGCGAGATGCCCGGCGACGCGGTGATCGACGATCAGGCTGCCTGGCTTGCCGAGATGACGGCGGAAGTGACCGCCGAAACACCGGCGGAGGCGCCGGTCATCATGCTGGTCGACGCCCCCGAGGAGATCACGCTTGTCGATGGCCCCGTGAACAACACAGGGGCGATGCCACCCTCCAACGCAGCTGCGGGTGATTTCGATGGTAGCTGGGCGGCGGTGCGCGACGCCAACATTCGCCCCTACGTCGACTGGCGGCCCACCCAGCCGGTGCCGCTGCCGACGATGACGCTGCCGCGCCCGCCGGTGCAGCAACCGGGCGGACACCCGAACAATCCCCGCGCCGCGCAGGGTGCGAACGGTCCGAAGAATCACAACGCCCAAGGTGCTCAGAACGGTCACGGCCAAAATGGCGGCGGCCCGGGACGAAACCGGCGGCGCCGGCGCGGGCGTGATCGCAACCGGCCGGGCCGTGAAGGTGGCGGCGGTGGCGGTGGCGGTGGCGATCGCAACCGCGATCGCGGCCCGCGCCTCCCCGGCTTCTATAATCCCGGCGGCGACTAGAGCGCGCGGGCAGGCGGCTTAGCGCAGGCTTAGCGCGCGGGCGGCGATTCGCTCTGGTCCTCGCGGTGGAGCGTGACGTAGGCGCGGGCGGCGGTGCCGACCCCGCCCGAGAGGACCGGGACGACCTGGCCTTCAAAGCCGGCCTTTTCAAAACGAACGTCGTGCGGCAGGGCGTCAAGCCCGTCGATGAGAAACACCCCACGCGCGTCGGAGGTGACCTCGCGCAGCTGGCCTTCGGCGTTCAGCACGAAGCAGCGCGCTCCGGCCACGGCCAGCGCGAACTGATCGTCGATCTGACCGGTCACGCAATACGGGCCCACCGGGCAGGTCTGCGCCAGCGTCACCGGGGCCAGCGACGGCGACATCGGGGCGGTCGCGCACGCCAGCAGCAACGGCAAGGCGGTGGCGGCGCCCGCCAGCTTCAATTGAGCCTCTTCCAGACCGGGCGCGGCCCGCGCGTCTTGATCGATGGCTCGTCGTCCGACAGGATGTAGTCGGCGCGCCGGTTGCGCGGTTCGTCGACCTGATCCGCGGTGCTGATCAGCAACGACCATTCGCCAAAGCCCGCATAAGCGACGGGCAGCGCGACGCCTTTCTTGCGGAACCAGGCGGCGATGGAGCGAGCCCGGGCTTCCGAGAGCTTGAAGTTGTGAGTGGCGTCGCCAACGGTGTCGGTGTGACCGCAGATGTGCAGGGTCAGGTTGCGGTGTTCATGGTTGATGTCCTTGGCGCGAATCTCCGCCAGGTGCTCCACCAGCCAGGTATAGGCGTCTTCCAGCTTTGGAACCTCGGGCTCGTCGATGTCCGCCGAGTCGGTTCTGAAGTTCACCTCCTGGTGGGGGATGGGCAGGAACCAGGGGGTGAGGACCACGTCAAAAACGAAGCCGCGCGTGTCGGCGGCGTGCAGATCGATGCGGGCCACCTTCTCGTCGCTGCTGGGATGCCAGGTGATGACCAGCGGCGCGCCGGCCGGGCGTCCGGAAAAATCCTGCCGCTCGTCGGCCAGGATCTCACCGGACATGCCCGTCACCTTGATGGAGATGGCCGGGACCGGATGAGACACTTTCACTTCCAGGCGGTGCTGCTGTTCGTCGTATTTCGATCGGTCGACGGTCATGCGCAGGGGGCTTGGCTGGTTCTCGGCGCGGCGGGTCTGGTCCGCGGGGTTCTTGGCCGCCCGGGACGAACCGCCGGCGGCGAGCAAGCAGGCCACAGCGGTGAGCAGACAGCGCAGCGTCTTCATCTGGGGGATCCCGAACGGGCCTGGCACTAGCATACCCCGGGTCGCCGCCGGACGCGCGGCCGACTGCCGGTCCCAGGCGATCGGCATGCTAAGTTGCCAAGGATGGTGCGCGGCCATCGAAGCACGAGGATGAGGCCGGGGTCGCCTGCCGCGGGGCAGGGTCCGCTGGGGTCGTTGCGACGAGCGGTCGTCCCCTTGCTGCTCTCGACGCTGGCCTGGGCCAGCGGCTGCGCCACGGCGCCGAAGCCGATGGTCGAGCCCTTCTTTGCCCAGCGCACGTACACCCCGTCGCGCATCGCGCTCTTGCCGCCGGATGTCTTCGTCATCCTGGATCAGGTGGGTGACAACGACCCGGCAGCGTCGGCGGCGATGGGCCAGATGGTGTCGACCGAAACGGTCAAGGCCATCGGAAATCTGTTGCACAGCCGCGGCTATGACGTCGACCTCAGCGCGCGCTGGGACGGAATTTTCGCCCAGGACGGCAGCCCGCTGGTCAGCCGCGACGAGCTGGGCTGGCTGGCCAACGGGATCCTGCAGTTCGCCAACAGCCCCGACGGTGGCGGCGAGGGCGCGATGGTGCCACCCCGCTTCGTGGCGCCCGAGCTGGCGGCGCGGGTGGGCTGGGCGACCCAATCGGACGCGCTCTTGTACGTCAACGTCAAAGGCGTCACCGTTTCGAACGGCAAGCGGACGGCGCAGATCCTGGGCGCCGTCTTCATCGTGGTCATCGTGGCGGCCATCATCCTGGCGACCATCGCCCAGTCCAGAGGCGGCGGCGGTGGACCAGGCGTCTCGCCGGGCCGCGGCGGCGGTGGCGGTGGCGGTGGCTGGCGCGGGCAACCAGCCTTTCGCGGCACGCCACCGGCGGGAGCGGCCCGTCTGGCGGCGCCTCGGACCGGGCCGCCGGGAGGGGCCTTGATCGCGCCGCGCGGGCGGGGGGTGCCACCACCGCCACCGCTGGGCGGAGGGCGCGTCTATGGTGGAGGCCCGCACATCGGCGTGGGCGTCGGCATCATGGTGCCTCTGGATGGTCCGCAGTACACGCACGACGGAACCGTCACCCACGAGGACGAAATTTTCGGCGGCGACGATCTGTACGTGGCGATGACCCTGGTGTCGGCGTACGACGGGCGCATCCTGTGGCACGCGCGGCAGAACCTGGATCTGGACGCCGACGATCCCTTGGACGTCGACGCCATGGTGCAGACGATGCTGGGGCCATTGCCGGCACGGGCGGGGACCCCACCGGCGGCGGCGACCGGCGCGGGCACCAAACCCGCCCCATGAAGCGCGCCCGCCGGCACGAACGATGGTTTTCCGGATGGGCGGTGACGGCCGTATTGTGGTCAGCGGTGGCCTCCGCCAAGACACCGCCCGTCGAGACCAGAAGAGACAGCGTGGTGGAACGGATCCACGGCGTCGACGTGTCGGATCCCTATCGCTGGCTGGAAGACGCCGATGCCCCCGAGGTGCGGGCCTGGACCGACCGACAGAACGCCCTGACGCGCGCCACGCTGGACGCCGTGAAGGCCCGCGCTGTCATCGAACAGCGGCTGTGGACGCTGTTCGAAAATGGCTCGCTGGGTGCGCCGGTGGCGCGCGTCGCTCGCGGCCGGCGGCGGTATTTCTACACGCGCCGCGACGGCAAGCAGAACCAGCCGGCGCTGTACGTGCGCGACGGGCTGGACGAAGCTGATCGTCCGCTGGTCGACGTCAACACCCTGGCCAGCGACGGCACCCGTTCACTGGACTGGTGGTACCCGTCGGAGGACGGCGCGGCGGTCGCCTACGGCGTCTCGGCCAACGGCAGCGAAGAGTCCGTGCTGCGGGTCCGCCAGGTGACCACCGGGCGCGATCTGCCCGACGAGATTCCCCGCACGCGCGCCTGCTCGCTGGCCTGGCTGCCCGACGGCAAGGGGTTCTATTACACGCGCTATCCGGCCGTCGGCGAGGTCCCCGCCGGCGACGAGCGCTATCACCGCGCGGTCTTCTTTCACACGCTGGGTGACGATCCGGGGCGCGATCAGAAAATTTTCGGCGAGGGGCGCGACCTCAAGGACTGGCCGGGCGTGACGCTGTCGCCGGATGGGCGCTGGCTGGTCATCAGCGTCGAACAGGGCTGGTCGCGCAGCGAGCTCTTCCTGGTCGATCGCCGGGTGACGACGGCGCGACCGGTGCCGGTGCCGATCGCCGTCGGGATCGAGGCGCAGTTCTCGGTGATCGAGGTACTGCCCGATCGAATCTTCGTCCAATCCAATCAGGATGCGCCGCGCGGTCGTGTGTTTCGCGTCGACCCACAAAAGCCCGAACGCGCCCGCTGGATCGAAGTGATTCCCCAGAGCGCCGACATCCTCAAGGGCGCCGTCTACCTGCGCGGCCAGCTGGCGGCGCATTATCTGGTCGACGCCGCCTCGCGCGTGCGCCTTTTCACCGACGCCGGCAAACCGTTGCGGGAACTGGCGCTGCCGGGGCTGGGGCAAGTCACGGCCCTCAGCGGCGATCGCAAGGGCGATGAGCTGTTCTATTCGTATACGTCGTTCCTGTCGCCGACGACCGTCTTCCGTCACGCCGGCCGCGCGGCCCCAAAAAAAGACGCCAAGAAACCGGCGGACGTCGATCCGGTCTGGCGAAAGCTGTCGGCCCCCGTCGACGCCGCCGCGTATCTGGTCGATCAGGTCTGGTTCACCTCGCGCGACGGGACGCGCTGCCCGATGT
>DATLVT010000902.1:0-4524 GCA_035577105.1 Polyangia bacterium | reverse complement strand
GACGCCGCCGTCGCGCCGCAGGAACGATGCCCCGGCGCTCTCCTCCCCGCCGAAGCCCAGGCCCCCGTCCAGCAGACCGGGAACGAACCACTTGAAACCGACCGGCACCTCCGTCAACCGGCGGCCCAGATCGGCCGCCACCCGATCGATCATGCTGCTGCTGACCAGGGTCTTGCCCACCGCCGCGTCGGGCCGCCAGCCGGACCGGCTGCGGTACAGGTACGAGATGGCCACCGCCAGGTAATGGTTGGGGTTCATCAGCCCGGCCGTGGGGGTGACGATGCCGTGGCGATCGCAGTCGGTGTCGTTGCCGAAGGCGATGTCATAGCGATCCTTCAGCTTGATCAACGACGCCATGGCGTAAGGCGACGAGCAGTCCATGCGGATCTTTCCGTCCTTGTCGACGGTCATGAAACCGAACGTGGGATCGACGCTGTCGTTGACCACGTCGATGTTCAGCCGGTAACGCTCGGCGATGGGCGCCCAGTACGCCACCGCGGCGCCACCCATGGGATCGACGCCCAGGCGCAGCCCGGAGCCGGCGATGGCCTCCATGTCGATGACGCCGCCCAGATCGTCGACGTAGCCGCGCACGAAATCGTGGCGGTGCGTGGTCGAGGCGTTCAGGGCCCTGGCGTACGGAACGCGGCGGACGCCGCTGTTTTTTGCCGCCAGCAGCTCGTTGGCCATCGCCTCCACTTCGCCGGTGACGTCGGTGTCGGCGGGACCGCCGTTGGGCGGGTTGTACTTGAAACCGCCGTCCTCGGGCGGATTGTGCGAAGGCGTGATGACGATGCCGTCGGCCAGGTGCTGCGCTCGGCCGCGGTTCGCGGCGAGAATGGCGTGCGAGACGGCCGGGGTCGGCGTGTAGCCGCCGTCCTTGTCGATCATCACCTCGATCCCGTTGGCCGCCAGCACCTCGAGGGCGCTGATGAACGCCGGCTCGGAGAGGGCGTGCGTGTCCATGCCCAGGAACAGCGGCCCGTCGATCCCGGCCTTCTTGCGGTAATGGCAGAGAGCCTGGGTCACCGCCAGGATGTGGTCTTCGTTGAACGCGGCGTTCAGCGAAGACCCGCGGTGGCCCGACGTTCCGAACGCCACCCGCTGGGTGTCGACAGCGGGATCGGGCCTGGTGGCGTAGTAGGCGCTGACCAGGCGCGGGACGTTGATCAGGATCGATCTGGGGGCGGGTTTTCCCGCCAACGCATGCGTGGGCACCTGCGGACCTCCTCGGGGTTTGACGACGACCGGAGCATGCCCAGCACAGCCGGCCGATGGCAAGCGGGTCGCTCCCGCCGGGGCGACTACTGAGGGCCCACCACGCCCGCGCACTGCGTGGCGCAGCTGAACGTCGCCGACAGGCACGACTTGTCGCCGATGCAGGCCTCGCAGTCGTCCGCCTTCTGTCGCTTGGCGGCGTCATCCTCGGCGTTGGCCCGACAGCGGTCGCGACACTTGCCGACGTCATAATTGCTGTCGTAACAATCCTTGTAGCGCGTACAGACCTGCTGACAGTCAAAGGCCGCGTCGACGGTGTCGCACGAGCTGGTCGTCGCGGCGACCGTCACCATCCCGATCACGGCGGCCAGGACACCGGTGATCGCTCTCATCGTCTTCATGTTCTTGTTCATGTTCTTAGGTTCGCTCATGAACGGAATATTGGGCGTCAGGCCAGGAAGACAAGGCCTCACACGCCCGCTTTTGAACCTTGTTCAATAGGTGTCGCGAAGGGACAGCGCGCGCAACCCTTGTCCCACTGTGGCCGGATCGGGCGAGCCGCCGCCGGCCGGGCGCCAGCCGACCGCCACCGTCTCGCCCGGCAGAAGGTCGAAGAAATTGTCGGAAAAATCGCCAGCGGCGCCGGTCGTGCTCAACCAGACGTCGCGCGCCAGTCGGCGCGCCGTCACCTTCACCGTGGCCACCCCGCCGTGCCCTTCCACCAGCGTGGTCACGTCGGGCGGCGGCAAATCCAGGTCGCGCGTCTTGACGAAGAACAGCAGGTTGCGCGCCAGGCGCTGGCCGTTCTGGCTGAGCTCGGCGACCAGCACCACCTTGCTGGGATCGGCCCCGTGCAGCGCCTCGCGCTTGGACAGCGATTGATAGACGCGGCTGGTGTTGGCGGACAAGGTGACGTTGCTCTCCTTGCGCCACAGCTCACGCCCGTCGAAGTCGATCAGGCGCAAGGTCAGCCGCGCCGGCGTGTCGGTCAGACGATCGGAGACGCCGTAGACGTTCACGTTCCCCTTCTCCAGCACCGGGCTGACCAGCAGCGGCGCGAAAAATCGACGGGCGTAATAGTGCAGCGCCTTCCAGCGCCCGAAGTAATCGATCCCCGACCAGGAGGCCACCGGCCAGCAGTCATCGAGCTGCCAGTAAAGACTGCCGCCGTTGTAAGGCATGCGGCGCCGGTGCGCCTCGGCGCCGAACTTGATCACCGTCGCCTGCAGCACCTGGCTGACATACAGAAACGAAGGAAAATCCTTGGGCCCGCGAAAGTCACGCTCCATGTACGTGCGAATCAGCTGGTTGCCTCGCGGATGGCGCTGGTGCGACAGCATCACGGGTGAATCGATGCGCTGCTCGCCCGGCGCGGCATAAGCGGCCACCGTGGCCAGCTCCGGGAACGACTGGAACCCGTATTCGCTCATGAAGCGGGAGACGTTGTCGGCGTACCTGGCATAGGGATCCTCGGCGTGCCAGACGCCCCAGTAGTGCATGTCGCCCCAGCCCTGCTTGTTGGCCGGCACGCCGTCCTCGTTGGCGCTGGGCGAGCTGCGTGTGTAGAACCGACCGGGATCCTCGCGCGCCACCACGTCGGGCAGGACCTGGTGGAAGAGGTGTCGATAGTCCGCGCCCAGTTTCTCCTGCACGGCGCGCGACAGGTGAAACTTCCAGGCCCAGCCCCACCCCGCCCAGGCCGCTTCGATCTCGTTGTTGCCGGCCCACAGGGCCAGGCTGGGGTGGTTGCGCAGGCGGCACACGTTCTGGATGGCCTCCTGCCTGACGTTTTCGGTGAAGGCGTCGTCGCCCGGGTACATGCTGCAGGCGAACATGAAGTCCTGCCACACCAGGATCCCCAGGCGATCGCACAGCTCGTAGAACTGATCGTCCTCGTAGACGCCGCCGCCCCACACGCGCAGCATGTTCATGTTGGCGTCAGCCGCCGCCTGGACCGCCGCCGCCCGGCGCTGGGGCGTGACCCGGCTGGGAAAGCTGTCGAGCGGGATGTAGTTCGCCCCCTTCATGAACACCGGAACGCCGTTGACCTTGACGGTGAAGCTCTTGCCGTCCTTGTCGCGACGGTGCACCACCTCGACCGTGCGCAGGCCGACGCGGGTCGCGGCGTGATCGCGCGCGGCGCCGTCAGCCGTGAGGGCCACGCCCAGGTCGTAAAGGTGCGGCGTGCCCAGGCCGTTCGGCCACCAGCGCTGCGGCCGCGCGATGCTGACGTGCGCGGTGAGGTGGTTGGTGCCCGGCTGCAGCGTCGCCTGCGCCCGCCCCGCGGCGGCGCCGACGCCGTCGATTGACACCGCCACCTCGCCCGCGCCCGCGCGGGTGGCTTCGACGGTGACGTCGACGGTCAGATCGGCGCGCCCGTCATCGAGGCGATCCTGCTTGACGTGAACGTCGTCGATGCGCGCGCCGCTCCAGGCCCGCACCAGCACCGGACGCCAGATGCCGCTGGTCACGAACCGCGGCCCCCAGTCCCAGCCATAGTGATAGGGCGCCTTGCGCGCGAACATGCTGACCATCTCGGCCGCCTGGTCGTTGACCGCGGGCAGCACGTAGCCGAGGTGGTCGTAGGCGGGCTTGACCGCGGCGATGGGCGAACGAAATCGCACGACGACGGCGTTGTCGCCGTTGTGCAGTTTGGCTTTGACGTCGACGGTCCACTGGCGAAACATGTTGTTCGCCCGCAGCACCGACGCGCCGTTGACGAACACCTCGGCGAAGGTGTCCAGCCCCTGCCAGACCAGGTCGACCCGGTCGTGGGCCAGAAGCGCGTCATCAGCGACCAGCGTGGTCTTGTATTCCCAGTCGACCTTCTCGATCCACTGCAGCTCCTTTTCGTTGGTGCCGACGAACGGATCGGGGATGCGATGGTTGGCCAGCAGGTCGGTGTGCACGCAACCGGGCACGGTGGCCGCCAGCCAGGGGGCCTGGCCTTGTGCCTCGACCTGGCGGAACCACCACGGACCGGCCAGCGGCGTCGACGTCAATTCGCCGCCTGGGATCGGCGTCCCGGTGGCGGGGGCGCCGGCTGGCTGGTCGCTGGCCGCCGCCATCGCCAGCGTCACCACCAGACCCGCTGCGGCCACGACGCCGGTCGAAAAGAAAAACCGCACTCTTCAAGGATAGTCCGCGCACAGCGGGAGCGACAGATTCGCAACCGTGGTCCCGACGATTGTCCGACCAGCGCCGGTCACAGGCCGGTCGGCAGTTCGACCACGAACGTCGATCCTTCACCCTCCTTGCTCTGCACCATGACCCGCCCGCCCTGCGCCTCGACAAGGTGACGCGTGA
>DATLVT010000901.1:0-3375 GCA_035577105.1 Polyangia bacterium | reverse complement strand
CCACGCTCAAGGTGGCGATGGTGTCGTTGATCTCCCCGAACTTTCGAATCAGCATGACGCTCATATCGCCCAGACCAGCATTCGAAACGTCATGCTTGGTCAGCGCATTCAAGTTCGGCTTGTAGTCGCGGTAGAACTTGTAGGTGTACGGAAGAATCACGCCCGCGACCCATTTCTCGCTGAGATCCCGGCTGATCTGCGTCGTGCTGCTGATGTTGTAGCCGCCGTGAAAATCCTGGCTATTGGGATCGTTGTAGAGGTTCAGGTACCCCGTGGTCTGGATGACGTTGAACAGGCCGCCATGAACATTGCGGCCGATCCATTTGATGGCTGCCCCCGATCCGGATCCGCCCGCCCCGCAACCTCCCACGGTTTCCCAGCTGGACAGCAAGGGCCCCAGTCGCTGCGCGCGCAATGACAGTCGGTTGTTGCCGTCGTCCACGGCAATGACGCAGGCATCGCCCGCGTTCCGTTCGATGAGGGTCAGGCGGCTGGCGGTCCGCTCCGCGGCCCAGCGCCGTTCCACCGTCGGGTAGAGCGCCGCCGTCCCCACAATCGCCACCGCCAACACCCCCCAAGCTGACCTCTGCAATCGAACCTGAAAGAATCCTGTGCGCAAACGGGGCTCAGACATCATGCAGGGTCGACCTCCAGAGTCGGACAAGAAGCGCTGTCACTGGCCCGTTCGTCGGCACGAAGGCAACAGTCTGCTCGGTTCTTACTGCGTTGCCCATGGGAACCAGCCTGCCTCCTTCATAATGTCGAGGAGGTCCTGGGTCCACTTCTTGTGTGAGTCGAGCTGGAAGTGGTGGTCGTCGATCAGGGCCAGGCCGTCCGTCGGCACCAGGGCCGAGTTGGTGACCGCGCCTTTGCCGTTGGGCGGCATGTACGTGATCGGGTGAACCTTGGAGAGAAACGTCGGAATGGCGTGAATGCGGGGGATGATCTGGGTGCCAAACGGTCCCGTGGGCGTCAGGTCCTCGCCCAGATTCTTCGCGGTCATCTCGTAGTCGGTGATCAACAGCGGCAGGTTCGGCAGGCCCAGCTCGGTCCGGATCTGGGTGACGATCGTGTTGATGCAGTCCGGATATCCGCTGATGTCCGCGGACGTCCCGTGTCGTTCGGTGATCCCCAGCATGATGACAATCGCCGCAAACGTGACCTTGCCTTTGAGCGCCTTCGGGCCCGCCATCACGTTGGTGTAATAAGACGTGCCGGGTTTGTAGTTGCGGCAGAAGAGGGCATTCTGGCCAAACCCGACCGAGATGAAATGGTAACCAGGGGCCATGGCCGCCGCCTGTTTCACCAGGGGGGTGCCCGGACCGCCCGAATTGCCGGAGAGGCTGGTGCTGTCGCCGGCGGTGAATGGCTCGTTGGCCGGTTTGAAGCCTGCCTTGGATCCGCCGGCGTGATACATCCAGGCGTGCGCGTCGACGTCAGTAAAAAAGTAGGGTCGCAGTGACGTGGGAGCCTGACCACGGCCGGCCATGTTCGAATGACCGAAGTGGATGAAGGCGATCGCTTTCTCTTGCGGGACCGTCATCCCGTTGATGTCGATGCTGTTGCCGGAGGCGCCGCCCAGAGCCGTCCCCCCGGTTCCCGTCGGAACGCCGGAATCGCCGGCGATACCGCCGCTGCCCATCGAGCCACCGCCAGCGTCCGGCACCGGGTTGTTGTTGCCCCCGCTGCCGAAAGAGCCGCCGCTTCCCGAACTGAACGAGCCACCCGAGCCGGTCGACCCGATGGAACCGCCTGCCCCTGGTGCGGCTGGTCCGTTCGCGTATTCCTTCTCTTGCAGCCCGCAAGCCGCCAAGGAGAGGCACATCAGGCCGGTGCATACGATCCCGATGGGGCTGGCTTTCGACATCTTTCGCCTCCAACTGAGCAAAGGGGCCAAACGAGACGCCTTGGTGCGACGTCAAAACTTCTGGGATCGTTCCTCCACCCCTCGAAAGTGTCCTTCCAGCCTCGCCGTACGAACGGATCCGCGGACAGTGCGTATCTCAGATAACTAAATAGCTCCTCCACCCACGCGTCGCGCCGATCGAGATCCAAGATCACACCGGTGCCCGTTCATGATCACTTGCGCTGTTCCTGCATCATCGAGCGCTGGGCCACGGCGCGCACGAAACGCCACCGCTTTCGGGGTGATCACACCAGCCACCACTCGGACCGCCTCCCCGAAATTGCCTACATTGGAATTTAGCACGGCTGTACCAATCGAAAGAGGAATCTTTCTGCTACTGGATACCGTCGCCGAGTGACCGTCAAATCCATGACCATAGGGCAGTCCTCGTCGAAAACCTTCAAGCCTCAGTAGCAGGTCGACAGCTTTCGCGATCATTGCCACGCCACTGAAAGCGGGCGGCTTTCCGCCAGGAAAGAGCTGGTGCCCGGTCGGCAAGAAGACTTCGCGGCAGGGGTGAAAAATATGCCCTGCGGCATTGCCCCACGGGCTCATGCGGTTTTGGGCTAGGCTGCGGGGCCAACGGTCATGCCTGCTCGGACGTCCTTGAGGGCACCTCTCCTCCGAATGAGGCGACGGACAAAATATTTTCTGGTCTTTTTCTTGGCGCTCGGCCCCACGAACTTCCCGGCCGCGAACGCCGGAGGCGATACACGCTGCGCACCGGTCGCCGCCATAGACGGCCCCCAGAGCGTTGTCGCACCGATCGAAGCGATCCTCAGCCGACACGGCGTTCGTGTCTCCGACGACCAGCTCAACTGTCGCGCGGGCAGCAGAAAAGTTCGCGCCGCGATCGCAGCCCACCCGGACAAGACCGGCTTCACGCTGACAACAATGGATGATTCGGGACGGACCAGCACGCGTGTCTTTGTCCAGTCGGCGACGGCCGCCAGCCTGATCGAAAGCTGGGCACTGGACGAGGACGCCCTGCTGCTGGCGCCGCCCATGGCCGAGCCTGGACGGCAAGCCCTGGCCACCGCGCCGCCGTCCACGCTCGCCGACGATCAGCGATGGGCGCGCGTTCATCTTTACGGAGGCGTGGAAACCTCGCTGGGCGCCGATCGCTCCTGGTGGATGGGCGTCGCGATGGGCGCTTGCGTGCGCAGCGGACCGCTTTGCACCGGCCTGCGAGGACGGTCGACCCGCGACACGGACGTCGCCGGCGCGTCGAGCAGTGACAGCGTGATGCGAACGAACACGGAGATCTTGCTGGCGTCGTCGTGGCTCTTTCGAGCGGGCGCCTTCCTGGTGGAGCCCACGGCGGCGGTCGGCGCCGGCTGGTTGCGGACGACCACCGAGGGCGGGCTGCGGCAGGACGCCCTGGTCATCGACGACCGCGGGTTGCGGGTGGAGCTGTCGGCGCGGGGGCGCTGGCCGATGAGCCGACACCTGGCGCTGGGCGCCGAGCT
>DATLVT010000900.1:0-2771 GCA_035577105.1 Polyangia bacterium | reverse complement strand
CACCTCAAGCGCTTCGGATTCGCCGGGCTTCGCGCTGGACGACGACGGCACCAGGTAGGCGCGGTGCATGGAAGGCTGCGCGACCCGGGGATCGGCCAGAGTCACATGACGGACCGCGACCGGCTGGGGCTCCTGCGGACGGTGCCGCGGCGCAATCTCGGCGACCTTCGGCACCTTGGCAAAGGTCTGTTCGGCGAGCGCGCGGACCTCATCGATGCTGACGTCGCCGGCGATCACCAGGACGGCGTTGTTGGGCGTGTAGAAGCGCTTGTAGAACGCCAGCGCGTCTTCGCGAGTGAGCGATTCGATCTCATGCCGCCAGCCGATGATCGGCCGGCCGTAGGGATGGTTGAGGTACAGCGCCGCGTCGATCTGCTCCGACAGCCGCGCCCGGGGATTGTTGCCGACGCGCTGGTTGTATTCCTCCAGCACGACCTTGAGCTCGGGGATCACGGCGGCGTCGGTCAGCACCAGGCCGGTCATGCGGTCGGCCTCGAACTCCATCATCTCCTTGAGGTTCTCGCGCGCCACCCGCTGGAAGTAGCCGGTGTAATCCTGCGACGTGAACGCGTTCTCTTGCCCGCCGACCGCGGCGACCGCCTGCGAGAAGCGGCCCATCGGGTTCTTGGCGGTGCCCTTGAACATCAGGTGCTCGAGGAAGTGCGCAAGGCCCGATTTGCCGGGTGTCTCGTCGGCCGCGCCGACCTTGTACCAGACCATGTGGGTGACGACCGGCGCGCGCCGGTCCGGCACGACAACCACTTCAAGGCCGTTGGCCAGCATGAAGTGCCCGACAGTCGGCTTGATTTCGGCGGCGGTCGCGCCGGCGATCAGAAAGGCGGTGAGGGTAAGACCGGCTGCGGTCAGGCGAAAAGGCTGGGTGTTGATGCAGGTTGGCAATGCAGTCTCGCTCGGGGTTCGTGTTCAGGGCGAATGCGGCAGAGTATCACGCGTCGCAAGGACGTCGGCTCGCAACACATCGGCTCGCAACGATATTGACGCGGGCCGTGCAGGTCGCCCCCGGGCGAAACGCCTGCGCTACTTGACGGGTTCTTGGCGATCGATTTTCGGTGCGACCCACTTCTCCTTGCCGACGCCATACGGCTGGCTGGGTGACGGTGTGCGGTATCCCGCAGGCGGCTCGATCAGGTTCGCGCGCGGCGGCTCGCCGGTGAACGGCTGATACTCTTCGCTGTTGTTGCCCCAGACCTTGCTGAAGATGTTCTTGGAACCCAGTTCCTGGATCGTGCTGGGCTTCTCCGACTCTTCGGCTGACTTGCCCGAGCCCGGGAGAATAGTGGGATTGTCGCTGCGCGCCGACGGGTTCTTGCCGTACTGACTGGGCAGCAGCGGACGATCGTCCACGCCCTCGGTATAGGCCTTGCGCTTCTTTTCGGTTTCTTTTTTCTGCTTGGCGCGCTTGACATCCGGGTCGTCCGGCCAGCCCGCGGTCTTGGAGGCGGGCGTCACGGTTTCCGGCGACGGAAGCTGCTTGTTCGCCGGCAGCACCAGCGGCGAGCGCTCGCGATATTGGATTTGCTTTTCCTCGCGCTGGAGGCCGAGGCCTTTGAGGATATAGCGGACGATCTGGGTATCGAGGAGTTCCGGCTCCTCACTATCGTCGTCTGCGGCCCAGGCGCTGTTGCCTGAGGTACCGGTGATCACAGCGGCGCCGACCATCGCGGCGAACAGGGCGCGGACCAGTCGGGGTTTTGAACGAAAGCTCATCATGCCGTCACCCGGATACGCTGAAGCCCTTGAATCCATGGCAATTTGTGAACCCGCGGCGGTTTGCGGCCGACAAAATCCACTATCCCCGGGATCAGGGCGCTTTTGGGGCGCGTTCCCCCCGGATGGATTCATACAAGAGGACGGCCACACCGGCAACGATGGCTACATCAGCCAGGTTAAAGACGTACCAATTGAAGTGCCAGGCGCCGGTTTCGAGGTGCAGCAGCACGAAATCCGCCACCGCCCCATAAAGCAGCCGGTCGATGGCATTGCCCACCGCCCCGCCGATGATCAGCCCCAGCGCCAGTGCGGTCGGCCGTGAATGGGCCCGGGCGAGCCAGATCCACAGCAGCGTCACCGCGATCACCTTCAGCGCCAGCAGCGCCCACTGGCCGAACGGGCCTTCCTGCTGGAACCAGCCGTAGCTGATGCCGGTGTTCCAGGTGAGCACGAAGTCGACATAGGGGGCGATCTTGACCGCGCCCTTGCTGGCGAGGTCGTAGGCCTTGAGCACCCACACCTTGGAGGCCTGATCGGCCGCGCAGGTGAGGAGGGCAGCGGTCAGGCCAAAGGCCGTGAGCGGCCCCCACAGGGTGCGCGAACTGGCGGTCATCGGAACCGTCACTCCGCGGCCTTGCGCATGGTTTCCCATTCGCGCAGCGCCTTCGCGTCGCGCGGCGTCACGTCGGGATATTGCGGATCGGTGCCGACGGTGTGCGAGATCTTCCAGGAGCGCGCGCACTTGGTGCCCTCGGCGAGATTGACCACGACCGCCACGCCCTGCACCTCGGGCAGCCGGAACGCGTCGGGTGGGCCTTCGTCGTTGGCCAGCGTCGCCGCCGACGTGATGCAGACCTCGGCAAGATCGATGTCCATCATCGCTTCGTAAAGGTCCGGGTTGGACACATGCACGATCGGATCGGCCTCGAGCGATGAGCCGATGCGCTTGCCGGCGCGGGCGATCTCCAGCGCCCCGGTGACGGCGCGGCGCACCAGCCGCACCTTGCGCCATTTCTCGGCGAGCTTGTCGTCGCGCCAGG